>FAON01000011.1 GCA_001485605.1 Candidatus Kryptobacter tengchongensis | reverse complement strand
GGGAGAATTGGCTGGTTAAGAAGAAAAAAGAATAAAAAAATTGCTCCCTGTTTTATTTTAAACCAGCGCATTTTTGACCAGCCTCCTTAATTTTTGGTTTAGTTTTTGAATTATAACTGTGAAGAACAGTTTAAATTCCACATTGGTTCAATTCTCACTAAACAGGTGGGCAACGGTTGTTGAGGAAAATGTAGTTTAAATTCCACACTGGTTCAATTCTCACCCCGCGGTGGGGCGGGGTTTAAAAAATAAAAAAGGGTTTAAATTCCACACTGTTTCAATTCTCACTGGAACGGCTTTGCTGACATCGCTTGATCTGTTTGTCAAGTTTAAATTCCACACTGGTTCAATTCTCACAGGGATGAAGGGTTGCAAATGCAAAATAGTATACAAGTTTAAATTCCACACTGGTTCAATTCTCACCAGAAACTTTTAAAGGATTATTTTAGTGATGATGTTTCGTTTAAATTCCACACTGGTTCAATTCTCACTGTTTAAAATCAAACGCCCTTCGTCAATAAAATGAATGTTTAAATTCCACACTGGTTCAATTCTCACCCCTTTCAAAACTTAAATAATTTAAAGCAAAAATGCAAATTTTTTCGGTGTAATTCAAGTCGCTGAGGAAAATGCAAAAACTCTCGGTCTGCGACAGAGGACAAAGTGATTAAATTATAAAAACTTTTAATCGCGACCTTAAAATTCCACAACCCCTATCCTTACACAATGTCCTTTGCGATTAGTTTTTCATCAATATGTATATAGCAAATATCGCGGTCACTTCAAAAATTACGAGCGTAATCCCGGCAATTTTATCGTAAGTTTTTATAGTGTTAAGTTTTTCGGGATTTCCAGTTTTTAGGTATTCATCGTATAATTTATCGGCTTTTGTCTTGAAGTAGATGGAGGTAATTCCACTTGCCAAGCTTACCCCAGCTATAGGAAGGGTGATATTTAATTTATTTTTGGGTTCCGTTCTTAATTCTGTTTCCGCTCCGTTGTGAGGTGTAAGATTGACCTCAATTTTATCGGTTTTACCGTCAACGAAAATCTCGGCGTCGTTATAACCTTTCTTCACAAGTTTTAAACTTTTGCCGAGCAAGTCTTTCATCTTGAAAATTGCCGGTGTTGTTCCTATTGTTGAATCACCAAGCAAAATAGTTGCAGAGAAGGGGTTTGAGTTAATTTTGATAAATTTTTCAAAGGTTATGTGAAGATTCATCGTGTCATTTTCTTTAACTTCTATCTTTTGAACGAAATCCTGCTCAAGCCAGCTGGATATCTCGGGGTTTTTAAGTTTGAGCGTATATGTTCCGGGCTTAACTTTTAAGTTTGTAATTGGTGTTTTTCCGACGAATTCGGAATCAATATAAGTGAAAGCACCGGGTGGCTCTGTGTTTATGTTTATTGTTCCATATTTTTCCTGCGAGGGAAGATCAAACGAAATTAACAAAAGCAATAATAAAAAAATTTTCATCTCATTTGTTGTTGTGTTTTAAATGCATAGACAAATCTATCTTCCGAAGCTACGATGAGAAAATCTTTCCAAACGATCGGGGTTGATTTTATCCTTCCTCCGGTTTCGTAGTTCCAGAGCAATTTCCCAGTTGTGATATCAATTACATAGATGTTTTTGTCAAGCGAGCCAAAACAAACATAATTACCAGATATAAGTGGTGAGGAGTTTATGATGCTTTTAGCTGAGAAATCCCAAATTTTTTCTCCATTTTCCTCATTTAATGCGTAAAGTTTCCCGGATGCGGTTCCAAAAAGAATTAATGATTCTTTGATTGCACATCCGCCGTAAATTTTTGAGTTTGTTTGAAATTTCCATTCAACCCTTCCATCTTTTAAGTTCAATGCATAAAGGGTTCCATTAAGCGTTCCAACGAAAATTTTCCCATTTGATATTGAAACGGGAGCAAAGATAGGTGAAGAAGTGTTAAACTTCCAGATCAATTTTCCTGTTTCAAGATCAAGAGAGTAAACATTTCCATCATCGCATCCAAATACTACAATTTTACCATCTGATGCAGGGGTTGAACGAATTGGTTTTTGAGATTTGAATTCCCAAATTTTTTCAGGTACGTCATATTTTATTCGGTAATTTATCACATGTCCATCAACTGTTGCAACAATGAGGTTATCATAGATAAGTAAAGGTGCGGATTCAATCCCACCGATTTTTTCACGCCATAAAACTTTGCCAAGATTTATATCAATTGATTGAAGTGTATTTTTTCCATAAGCATTAGGTATTATCAACTTATTTTTGTAGAGCACAGGGGTTGCTGAGATAGCTGATTCAGATTCAATAACTCCAATTTTTTTGCCTGTTTCAATGTCAATGACATGTATTTCATCAGTAAGGGTAGCGATAAATAAAATTCCATCTGCAACTACCATTGGGCTGTATGAGAATCCAGCTCCAGCGTTATATTTCCATGCAAGTTGAAATGGGGGAGATATATTAAAATCGGAGACATTTAAATTTTGAGGTGAATTTCCATATTGAACCCAGTTAAATTCTCCGAGTATTATATTTTTGTCAAGTTTAAAGGATGCACATGAGATAAAAATCAGCAAAGATAAAAAAGTCATTTTTCTCATTTTGTGGTAGATCTGAATATTTTAAAAATCCCATCCGAAAAAGAACTGGTGGAAGAAGGACTTTTGAACTTTTGAGAGGTTGTTTTCAATTCTTTTCCCAATGTCATATCTTAACACAAGGACTCCTCCGATGTTAAATCTTATTCCGAAGCCAAAGCTTCCAAGTGTTTCTGTGTATTTGTTGTCCCATGCATTTCCGGCGTCAAAAAACAGTGCACCTCTTATTGAACCTATGAAGATTCCGCCAAATGGGAATTTTACATCAAATTTATCAATGAATGGGAATCTCAACTCCTGACTAACAAGCCAGAGTTTTTTCCCTCTTATTGACCATCTCTCATAACCTCTTAAATCCCAGCTTCCTCCCATGAACCATCTTCTTGCTTCTTTACCTTCATTGTAGAAAAGAGTTAATCTAACTGCGTATGCTGATCTTGTTGATAGTCTGAGGTAATATCTATAGTCAAAGATCAAGGTATAATAATTAACATTTGAAAATTGTATATCGGTTGTGTATGCAAGTGTTATATTAAATCTTTTACCGTCAATTGGACCGGTTGGGGACCAGAGGGAGTTATCAAAGACATATGAAAGCGAATTTGAAAGGAGCATCGCTTTTCTTTCGCCAACGCCAAAAATTATTTCCTTGTCCGAACGATTCAGCATTATACTTGCTTCAATTCTTCTAAAGACAGAGATTGGATAGCTTAGTGCAAAATATCCTCCGTATGCTTTTTCGTAGTAGAAAAGGTCAGGGTCTGTGAGGTCATATCTTCTTCCAGCGAAGTGAAAAATTCCATAGGCGAAGTTTGTTCTTTTGCTGAGGGAAACTCTTGAAACCGCAATGTTAAAACTTTTCAAGATTTCATCTTTTGTCTGTGCAGTGTTGTAGATCAAGAAGTAATATCTTTCATTCCCGAGGAGATCGCTCAAGGCAATTGCAGCACCCCCAACTGTTCCAAATATCGGATCGGTTGAGATTTGACTTTGTGCTATATCAAGGTCATATTTCCCACGATATGTGACGACATTAACCTCTTGAATTCCGGGGACTCGTGGTGTATCCCAGTGTATTTTGTTGATTTCATTTAGATTTATCTTCTGGGTGAAATTTGGTTTTTCAAGTTTTGCGTAAACATCATCAATCATTCTTATTTGAAATTTCAAATTTTCAAGCGCAACGAAGATTATTTTACCATCGTCTGTCCATGTTGGGTCAAAGGCGGATGTTGTTAAATTAGTAATTTGTTTTATTTCAAATTGTTCAGGCTCGTTTGGTATAGAAGTTCCATCAATTTCAGCTATAAATTTTTTCTGTGAAAGGTCAAGCACCCATATGTTTTGTGTTCCATCAATGTCGGCGACGAAGGCAAGAAATCTGCCATCTGGAGACCATGAGGGTGAAAAGCATGAGAAGTTTCCATAAATTAGATATTCAATTTTATCGTTTTTTATATCATAGGTGAAAATGTTATATTTTCCATCTGTTCCAAAATTTGTTCGGTCTGAAATGAAGGCGATTTTATCGCCTTTCGGCGACCATGCAACTTCACGATCATCGTAAAAATCATTTGTTAATTTCTTTAGGCTCTTTTTTTCAATGTTAAAAATGTAAATATCGCTATACCCTGATTTATTAATAGCTGTCAAAGCAAGTTCATTTCCATCTGGTGAGAAAGAAAGAGAGGTGATCATAACAAGGGAGTTAAATTGAAACATGTCCGTAATCTTTTCGGTTTTCAGGTCGTAGATGTGTATTGCGTCGTGGTCGCCAGCTTTTGTTATGAAGGCGAGTTTATTATTTTTTATGTCAATTTTTGTTCTAAAGAGATGGAATGCTTCAAATTTATCAGAGCGTTCACCTTCAATTATGACTTTTGGTTTTGTGTTTGAGCCAAGTTCAACTTTGTAGATATTTGTATATCCAGTTATATTTCCGACGAAGTAAACTTCTTTTTTATCCCCATCTTTGTAGAAGACGGGTTTCATATTAAATCCTTCAACAACTACTGGTTTAGTGACGGCGCTGGGTGGGTCGTTATATTTTAGCAGTGGATAATATTTTTTCTTTAGATGATAAAGCCATTCTTCATCAAATTGCTTGTAGTTTTTCCCAATTGTTAGCTCAAAAACTTTTTCAAAGGAGTTTGCTTTCCAGAAATTTTCAAAGAAAAGGAGAATTTTTTCTTCGCCATATTTTTGGGCTATGTATTCAAGTATATTTTGACCCTCTTTATACATCAGAAATGTCCCATGAATTCTATCCATTTCGGAGAGAGGAACGATGTAGTCATTCAGGACAGCATCTCTTAAAAGCATTTCCCCTTGGTTGTCCCATTTTGTGGACCAGAACTCGGCAAGACCTTCCGTAAACCATAAGGGTGGCATTTTTTCGGATGGTAATCTGTGGTCTTTGAGAACACGCTGAGTTTTGTGAAGTGTGAAGACATGTACGAGTTCATGTTTTATTACATGTTTGAATTGATAAATTGAGCCATCAAATGGGATCACAACTCTTCCTTTTATGAATTCAAAGAATCCTCCGACGCCTTCGGGGATAAGCCCTGGTGTTGTGTTCGTTTGTTGAAAATAGAGATGGGAGCTATAAAAGACAAGGGGGATTTTGTTTATAATGTTTATGTTGAACTTTTCTTGAAGTTCGGCGTATGCTTCCTCTGCGAAATATGCGCCTCTTTCTGCAAGATCTTTCATTTCGGGATGATAATAGATATCAAAGTGTTCTGTCTTTAAAACATCCCATTTAAACTCTGTATATTGGACTTTGTTTCTCCCAAAATAATACCACTGGGCAAGACAGGAGGAATAAACAAGGATAAATCCAAGAATTAAATTTATCGCTTTTGTCATTGGCTTATGATTGAAATTGATTTAAATCCTATCTCAAATTTAAAAACACATAGAAATTTAGTCAAGTTCTGGGGGAGACGTATTGGGGAAAATGTTGGTGTTTAGGGCGCTATATGTGGAAAATGAAGTAAAACAATGCATCGCTTTCCTACAATGGGAACTGTTTTCCGTAAATTTGATTTTATTTGAAAAATTTTTTATATTTGAAACTGCCTCGTTAAGAGGTAGTGCACCACTAGCTCAACATGGTAGAGCAGCGGACTCTTAATCCGTTGGTTCGGGGTTCGAGTCCCCGGTGGTGCACGAGCGTTTGTTTTTGTATTTTGAGTTTGAGAAAAATAACTTTTTTTGTTAAATTTTACTTTTGTAAAAATAAATTGAGGTGTTGATTTTGCCGACAATCAATCAGCTAATTCGTTACGGCAGAGAAAAAGTTAGATGGAAGAGCAAATCCCCAGCTTTACAGGGATGTCCTCAAAAAAGAGGAGTTTGTGTTAGAGTTTATACGACGACGCCGAAGAAACCAAATTCGGCATTGAGAAAAGTTGCAAAAGTAAGGCTTACGAATGGAATTGAGGTTATTGCCTATATCCCTGGCGAAGGGCATAATCTTCAGGAACACTCTATTGTTTTGGTTCGTGGTGGAAGAGTTAAAGATTTGCCTGGAGTGAGATATCATATAATTCGTGGAGCACTTGATACAGCTGGGGTTGAAGGTAGGAAACAAGGTCGCTCAAAGTATGGGGCGAAAAAACCTAAAGAACAACAAAAGTAATTTAAGGAATTAAGTTTATGAGAAGAAGGAGAGCTGAACCAAGGCAAATAGCCCCGGATCCCAAATATAATGATGTTCTTGTTGCGAAATTGATTAACAAGGTTATGAAGGATGGCAAAAAAAGTATAGCAAGGAAAATTGTTTATAACGCTTTTGAGATAATAAAACAGAAAACGGGACAGGATCCACTTGAGGTTTTCAGGAAAGCGCTTGAGAATGTAAAGCCTATTCTTGAGGTGAGGCCAAGAAGGGTTGGCGGTGCGACATATCAAGTTCCAATTGAGGTTAGACCTGAAAGAAGTATTTCCCTTGCTTTAAGATGGATTGTTCAATATGCACGCGAAAGGAAGGGAAAGCCGATGATGGTTAAACTTGCTGAGGAATTGATGGCTGCTGCAAGAAATGAGGGTATGGCTGTGAAAAAGCGTGAAGATACACATAAAATGGCTGAAGCAAATAAAGCTTTTGCTCATTTTAGGTGGTGATTTTTAAAAACAAAATTTTTGAGGTGCTAAAATTAAGAATATGCCGAGGGAGTATCCATTAGATAAAACGAGAAATATCGGGATAATGGCCCATATAGATGCTGGAAAGACAACGACAACTGAAAGAATTTTGTATTACACAGGTAAAATTCATAGAATGGGCGAGGTTCATGAGGGTTCAGCAACGATGGACTTTTTGCCTCAGGAAAGGGAGCGTGGTATAACCATTACAAGTGCTGCAACGACATGTTTCTGGAGGGGACATAGAATTAACATTATAGATACCCCAGGACATGTTGATTTTACGGTTGAAGTTGAAAGATCTTTGCGTGTTCTTGATGGCGCGATTGCTCTTTTTTGCGCTGTTGGTGGGGTTGAACCACAATCTGAAACAGTATGGAGGCAGGCAAATAAGTATCGTGTTCCAAGAATTGCCTTTGTTAACAAGATGGATAGAGTTGGTGCGGATTTCTTTAATGTTGTTAATATGATTCGTGAGCGTCTCGGAGCAAACCCAGTGCCGATACAGTTGCCAATGGGGCAGGGTGAGTTATTCACAGGTATAATTGACCTTGTAAAGATGAAAGCTGTTGTCTATAAGGAGGAAACGCTTGGGGCAACATGGGAAGAGTTTGATATCCCGAGGGAGTTGATGAATATGGCTGTTGAGTATAGAACAAAGATGCTTGAAGCGGTTTCTGAATTTGATGATACATTGCTTGTTAAATATCTTGATGGTGAAGAGATAAGCGAGGATGAGATTAAGTCTGCCATAAGAAGGGCAACGCTTGAGTTCAAAATTGTTCCTGTTCTTTGTGGTTCTGCTTTCAAAAACAAGGGAATTCAGCGTTTGCTTGATGCTGTCGTTGATTATCTGCCTTCACCGCTTGATATAAACAACGGTCAAATCGTTGGTCATCACCCGTTCAAAGATGATAAAGTTATTAGGATGGTTTCGGATGATGAGAAATTTACGGCGCTTGCGTTTAAGATAATGACTGATCCGTATGTTGGTAAATTGACATTTATCAGAGTTTACTCGGGCACATTGAAAGCTGGTTCTTATGTTTATAATTCAGTTCAGGGTAAGAAGGAAAGGGTTGGGCGAATTTTAAGGATGCATGCGAATCATCGTGAGGATGTTGAAGAGGCTTATGCTGGTGATATAGTTGCGCTTGTTGGTTTGAAATTTACAAAAACCGGTGATACGCTATGCTCTGAAGATGATCCTATTTTGCTGGAGAAGATGGACTTCCCCGAGCCAGTTATTTCGGTTGCAATTGAGCCGAAGACGAAAGCGGATCAAGACAAGCTTGGAGAAGCGCTTGCAAAACTTATGGATGAAGATCCAACTTTCAGGGTAACGGTTGATGAGGAAACTGGGCAAACGCTAATAAGCGGAATGGGTGAATTGCATCTTGAAATAATTGTTGATAGGCTTAAGCGTGAATTTAGAGTTGAGGCAAATATCGGTAAGCCACAAGTTGCATATAAGGAAACGATAAAGAGAAAAGCAAGAGCAGAGGGTAAATTTATCCGTCAAACGGGCGGACGCGGTCAATATGGGCATGTTTGGATTGAAATTGAGCCAAATCGTGGCAAAGGTTATGAGTTTATAGATGCTATAGTTGGTGGTGTTGTGCCGAAAGAGTTTATCCCTGCTGTTGATCAGGGAATAAGAGAAGCAATGCAAAATGGAATAATCGCTGGTTATCCTGTTGTTGATGTTAAGGTAACGCTCTTTGATGGTTCTTATCATGAGGTTGATTCGTCTGATCTTGCTTTTAAGATAGCTGCTTCAATTGCATTTAAAGAAGCGGCAAAGCAGGCTGAACCTGTTCTTCTTGAGCCGATTATGGAAGTTGAGGTTATAACGCCTGAGGAATATCTCGGAGATGTGATAGGAGATTTAAACTCAAGGCGTGGAAGAATTGAAGGTATAAATATGCGTAAAGATGGTCAAGTTATAAAAGCTCTTGTTCCGCTTGCTGAAATGTTTGGCTACGCGACAAGATTAAGATCTATCACGCAAGGAAGGGCGATTTATACGATGCAATTCCATCACTATGAAGAAGTTCCGCAGCAAATTGCTGATACAATTATTGAGAAAGTTAAAGGTAAGAAAGAAACATTAAATGTTTAAAAACTAAAAATTAAGGAGAAGGAGAGTTATGGCGAAGGAAAAATTCGTAAGAGACAAACCTCATGTCAATGTTGGAACAATTGGTCACATTGACCATGGGAAAACAACATTGACAGCTGCGATAACTTATGCGCTTGCGAAGAAGGGTCTTGCTCAGCCAAGACCTTTTGAATCAATTGACAATGCCCCAGAAGAAAGAGCTCGTGGTATTACAATTGCGGTTTCACATGTTGAGTACTCTACCGAAAAGAGGCATTATGCACATGTTGATTGCCCTGGTCATGCTGACTACATAAAGAACATGATTACTGGTGCAGCTCAGATGGACGGTGCAATTCTTGTTGTTGCTGCAAATGATGGTGTTATGCCTCAAACAAGAGAGCATGTTCTTCTTGCAAGGCAGGTTAATGTGCCCTATATCGTTGTATTTATGAATAAGGTGGATATGGTTGATGATCCAGAGCTTCTTGATCTTGTTGAACTTGAGGTTCGGGATCTTTTGAAGAAGTATGAATTCCCTGGAGATGAAGTTCCTGTCATAAGGGGTAGTGCTTTGAAAGCTCTTGAGGCAGGAATGAAGCCAGAGACAACCCCAGATCATCCAGATCTCCAGCCAATTTATCAGTTGCTTGATGCCATTGATAATTATATTCCATTGCCACAGCGTGATATTGACAAGCCTTTCCTTATGCCAGTTGAGGATGTTTTCTCAATAACTGGTCGTGGAACTGTTGGAACTGGACGTGTTGAAAGAGGTAGGGTAAAACTTGGTGATGAAGTTGAGGTTGTAGGGCTTGGTCAGCATAAGAAAACGGTCGTAACAGGTATTGAGATGTTCCGCAAAGAGCTTGATGAGGCAATTGCAGGTGATAATGTTGGATTGCTCTTGCGCGGTATTGAAAAGGATGAGCTTGAACGTGGTATGGTTATAGCTGCGCCTGGGACAATTACTCCACATACAAAATTTGAAGCTGAGGTTTATATTCTTTCAAAGGAAGAAGGTGGACGCCATACTCCTTTCTATAAGGGTTATAGACCACAGTTTTACTTTAGAACGACTGATGTTACTGGTACGATAATTGGTTTGCCCGAGGGGCAAGAAATGGTTATGCCGGGTGATAATGTGAGGCTTACAATTGAATTGATTGCACCCGTTGCTATGGAGGAAGGATTAAGATTTGCTATTCGTGAGGGTGGTAAAACAGTTGGCGCTGGAGTAGTAACGAAGATACTTGAATAAAACAGGTTTTATCTAAAAATGGCACAGCAGAGAAAAATTAGAATCAAGTTAAAGTCATACGATCATCGTTTAATTGACAAGTCAGCTGATAGAATTGTAAGAGCTGTTAAACAAACGGGCGCTGTTGTCTCAGGGCCTATACCCCTGCCGACAAAGCGCTCGGTTTTCACAGTTTTAAGGTCACCGCATGTTGATAAAAAATCCCGCGAACAGTTTGAGATAAGAACGCATAAAAGGTTGATTGATATTTTAAACTGGAATACGAAAACGATGGATGTTTTAACGAAAATTGATTTACCAGCGGGAGTAGAAGTGGAGATTAAGACATAAAAAATTTAAACTAAATTTTAGATATGGTTGGATTGATAGGAAAAAAACTTGGGATGACTACAATTTTTGCTGAAAATGGTGTCGCCATACCTTGCACTGTCCTTGAAGTTGGTCCTTGTTATGTCGTGCAGGTGAAAACGAAGGAAAAAGATGGTTATGAAGCTCTTCAGCTTGGTTTTGGGTTGAGAAAGGAAAAGAGAACGCCAAAGCCACTACAGGGACATTTTAAGAAAGCAAATGTTCCGTTTTTGAGGGTGCTTAAGGAATTTAAAGGTTTTGACATAAGCAAGTATAAACCCGGTGATCAGATAAGAGTTGAGGATGTTTTTTCGGTTGGTGATTTTGTTAAGGTAACGGGAAGATCAAAGGGTAAAGGTTTTCAAGGCGTTGTGAAGCGTCATGGATTTGGTGGGGGTCCGAAGACCCATGGTCAAAGTGATAGACATAGGGCGCCTGGGTCAGTTGGTTCAAGTTCTTTCCCGTCACATACATTTAAAGGTCAGAGAATGGCTGGGCATATGGGAGATGAACAAGTTACAGTTAGGAATCTTGAAGTTGTTGAGGTGATACCGGACTCAAATTTACTTGTTGTGAAAGGTTCGGTCCCAGGAGCAAAAAATAGTTATGTTAAAATAATCAAGTCAAGTTGAGAGATTTGAATTCTTTAAGGTGAGAGAAAACAAACTTTAAAAAAATTAACCGAAAGTTAAGAATGAAGGTTGAGGTTTATAAAATTGATGGGACGAAGTCGGGTGAGTATGTTGAGTTAAGGCCCGATATTTTTGAGATAAAGCCTAATGATCACGCAATTTATTTGGCTGTTAAAGCTTACCTTGCGAATCAGAGACAAGGAACGCACAAAACGAAGACACGTGGAGAGGTAAGAGGTGGAGGTAGAAAGCCTTGGCCACAAAAACATACGGGAAGAGCAAGGGCAGGTTCTATTAGATCACCACTTTGGGTTGGTGGTGGAACAGTTTTTGGTCCAGTGCCGAGGGATTATAGTCTTGATTTGCCCAAGAAGGTCAAACAACTTGCAAGAAAATCTGCTTTAACTTATAAGCTCAAAGATGAGCAGATAATCGTTGTTGAGGATTTCACATTTGAACAGCCGAAAACGAAGAGAATGGTTGAGATTTTGAGGGCATTTAACCTTTTAAATAAGAAAGTTTTGCTTTTAACCGCTAAGACTGACTTGAATGTTTATAAATCTGGAAGAAATATCCCTGGTCTTAACATTTTGGAGGCATATAAAGCATCAACTTATGACATTTTAAATAATCAAATGATTTTGATCCAAAAAAGCGCTGTTGAAATTTTGCAAAATACATTTACAGAATGAAAATTAAAATTTCCCAATCAAGATGCCAAGTGTTTTAATTAGGCCAATAGTTACGGAGAAATCAACGATTTTGCGTGATAAAAATCAGTATGTTTTTGAGGTTGCGATGAAAGCGAATAAAATTGAGATTAAGAAAGAGATTGAGTCAAGATTTAATGTGAAGGTGAGAAAGGTTAGGACTATGATTGTTAAAGGTAAGAGAAAGTTTATGTTGACAAGACGTGGTAGGTTTGAGGGTAAGAGACGGGATTGGAAAAAAGCGATTGTTGTTCTTGAGCCTGGATACAAGATTGATATTTTTGAGAACATTTAAAAATTGAGGGAGTGAGAAAATGCCTGTAAAGACATTTAAGCCTGTAACCCCGGGAAGAAGATTTTATACGGTTTCTGATTTTTCGGATATCACAAAGACAGAGCCTGAGAAATCTCTGGTTGTTCCATTAAAGAAGCACGCAGGCAGAAATAATCAAGGAAGAATTACTGTTAGGCATCGTGGCGGTGGTCATAAAAGAATGTATAGGATCATTGACTTCAAGCGTGATAAAATTGGAATTCCTGCAAAAGTTGCTTCAATAGAGTATGACCCCAATAGAAGTGCGAGGATAGCTCTTTTGCATTATGTTGACGGTGAAAAAAGATATATTATCGCTCCAGATGGGTTGAAGGTTGGAGATATGGTTATGTCGGGTCCGGATGCAGAAATTAAAATTGGGAATGCATTGCCGTTGAGAAATATACCTGTTGGAGAGTTTGTGCATAATATTGAGCTTCGTCCTGGGAAAGGTGGGCAAATTGCAAGGAGTGCTGGGACTTATGCACAGGTTATGGCTAAAGAAGGTAATTATGCTCTTTTGCGTCTCCCATCTGGTGAGTTGAGAAAAATTCATTTAAATTGCTATGCTACTATTGGGATTGTGAGCAATCTTGATCATGAAAACATCACAATTGGCAAGGCTGGGAGAGCGCGCTGGCTTGGGAGAAGACCTTATGTTCGTGGTGTTGCTATGAATCCTGTTGATCATCCGCATGGTGGAGGCGAAGGTAAAGCACCGCAAGGTAATCCGCATCCAGTTTCACCTTGGGGCTGGCATACGAAAGGAAAGAAAACAAGAAAGAAGAATAAACCATCTGATAAATACATTGTTGCGAGGAGAAAGAAAAAATAAAAAGTTAATCTGATATGGCTCGTTCGCTTAAGAAAGGTCCATATGTAGACCAGAAATTGCTAAAGAAAGTTCAAGAGTTAATGAAGACTGGACAGAAGAGAGTGATAAAAACTTGGGCACGTGATTGTACGATAATTCCCGATTTTGTTGGGTTTACATTTGCGGTTCATAATGGAAAACAATTTATTCCAGTTTATATAACTGAAAACATGGTTGGGCATAAGCTTGGTGAATTTGCACCTACGAGGACATTTAGAGGTCACCCTGGCACGAAGGCGGAAAAAGCAAGTAAAATGAAAAAGTAAATAAAGTTCGGATACTGAAATGGAAGCAAAAGCAGTCGCAAGATATATACCATCTTCGCCGAGGAAGATGAGGGTTGTGATTGATTTGATAAGAGGTAAATCAGTGGATGAAGCACTTAACATTTTACATTATACCCCAAAACGTGCAGCAAAAATTGCCGAAAAAGTTTTAAGATCAGCTGTTGCAAATTTCATGAATAAAGAAACAGAACGAAAGGTTGATATATCAGATCTTTATGTGAAGGAAGTTTATGTGGACCCTGGACCAATGTTGAAACGTGTTTTACCCGCTCCATTTGGTAGAGCATATATTATAAGAAGAAGGAGCAATCACTTGACGATCGTTGTAGCAGAAAAATCAGAAGGAAAAAATAAATCAAAAACAAAGTAGCATGGTGGAGGAGTCTTGGGACAGAAAACACATCCAATAGGCTTCAGGCTTGGAATAATAAGGGATTGGGATGCGCATTGGTATGAAGATAAAAATTTTGCTGAAAAGCTCCAGGAAGATTTGATGATTCGTAATTACATTCGTAATAGGCTTAAAAGGAGCGGTGTTTCAAGAATAATAATTGACAGAAAAACAAAACAAGTTGAGATTAAGATTCATACTTCTCGCCCAGGGATAGTCATTGGAAAGGGTGGCAAGGATATTGAATCTTTGCAGGAGGAATTAAAAAGGTTAACGGGTAAAGAGGTTAGAATTGAAGTGGTTGAGATCAAGCGTCCTGAGCTTGATGCTTATCTTATAGCTGAGTCAATAGCTGCACAGATTGAAAATAGGGTTTCTTATAGAAGGGCGATGAAGGCAGCTGTTACATCCGCAATGAGGATGGGAGCGCAGGGGATTAAAGTAATGTGTTCGGGTAGATTAGCTGGTGCTGAGATAGCAAGAAGCGAGTGGTATCTTGAGGGCAGAGTTCCATTACATACTATAAGAGCAGAGATTGATTTTGCAATCGCAGAAGCGTTGACCATTTATGGTAAGATTGGAGTTAAAGTTTGGGTTTTCAAGGGTGAAGTTTTAGGAAGAAAACCACAACTTCGTTAAAAAACAACTTTGAGGTTTTAAACTATGTTAATGCCAAGCAGGACGAAATACAGAAAACAGCAGCGTGGTCGTTTGAAAGGGAAATCATATCGTGCTTCAACGCTTGCTTTTGGAGATTATGGCTTGAAAGCGCTTGAGCCAGCCTGGATAACAAATAAACAAATTGAAGCAGCACGTGTTGCAATTTCAAGGACTTTGAAAAGAGGGGGGAAAATCTGGATAAGGATTTTCCCTGATAAACCATATACTAAAAAACCAGCTGAGACTCGTATGGGTAAAGGTAAAGGTAATGTTGAGGGATGGGTTGCTGTTGTGAAACCTGGTAGAATTATGTTTGAGGTTGGAGGCGTCAGTCGTGAAGTTGCAGAAGAAGCACTTAAACTTGCGGCGGATAAATTGCCAATAAAGACAAAATTTGTCACAAGAATTGAGGCAGGCGGTTAAAAATTTTAAATAAAAATTTTGCGCAGAAAAGATGAAGGCAAGCGAAATAAGACAACTTTCTGATGATGAGATAAGACAAAGAATCAAAGAGCTTGAAGAAGAGCTGTTCAATTTGAGATTTCAAAAAGCTCTTGGTCAGCTTGAAAAGCCACATAGATTTAAAATGATTCGCAAAGATATAGCAAGGATGAAAACAATTTTAAGAGAAAGGGAACTTCAAAGAGAGAAAACAAAGGAAGGTAAAGTTGCCTGATGAGCGAGGAAAAAATCCAGGAAAAAGAAAATGTTCAGCAGAGCCAAAATGAAGTTCAAGGGCTTCAACCTGAAAAACCAAAACGTGGTCAAAGGAAGGTTAGAATTGGAAGAGTTGTGAGCAATAAGATGAACAAAACGATTGTCGTTGCAATTGAAAGGAAGATTATGCACCCGATTTACAAGAAAGTTTATACAAGAACTACGAAGGTTATGGCTCATGATGAAAATAATGAGTGTAATATTGGTGATATTGTAAAAATTATGGAAACAAGACCCTTAAGCAAACATAAAAGATGGCGTCTTGTTGAAATAATAGAAAGAGCAAAATAAAATTCTGAAAATGCCATGATAAGAAGAGAAACCGACCTTGTGGTTGCGGATAATTCAGGAGCTAAAAAAGTTCGTTGTATAGGAATTATAGGTCAACATCAAAGATTAACGGCAACAGTTGGAGATATCATTGTGGTTTCAATAAAAAGCGCAATTCCAGGTGCACCAGTTAAAAAAGGTGAAGTTTCGCGCGCAGTTGTTGTGCGAACAAAGAAAGAAATAAGACGTAAGGATGGATCTTATGTCAGATTTGATGAGAATGCTGTCGTTTTGCTTGACAAGTATGGTGAACCAAGGGGAACGAGAATCTTTGGACCTGTTGCAAGGGAACTGCGTGAAAAACAGTTTATGAAAATTATATCACTTGCACCGGAAGTTATTTAAATTAAACTTTGGGAGAGAATGAACATCAAGAAAAATGACATCGTTCAGGTAATTGCTGGAAATTATAAGGGTAAAATTGGAAAAGTTTTAAAAGTTCTCCGTGAGAAGGAAAGAGTTCTTGTTGAGGGTGTTAACATTGTTAAAAAACATGTTCGCAAGTCGCCCAAGTATCCGCAGGGTGGTATAATTGAGATGGAGGCCCCAATCCATGTTTCAAATGTTATGCTTGTTTGTCCAAAGTGCGGTAAAGCAACCAGAGTTGGACATGCGAGGCTTGTTTCAGCGGATGGGAAGAAAAGCAAGATGAGAGTTTGTAAAAAATGTGGCGAAATGTTTTAATTAAAACATAGGTGAGTTAAAATGGCTAAGGAGAAAAAGCAAAAAAAGCAAGAAGTTCAAGAAATTGAGGAAACACAAGAAAAGGTTGTTCCGAGATTAAAAAAACTTTATCATGAGGTTATAATTCCAGAGATGATGAAAAGATTTGGCTATAAAAATGTTATGCAAGTTCCACGACTTGTGAAGATTGTCGTTAATATGGGCGTTGGTCAAGCTACGCAAGATCCGAAACTTTTGGAAATGGCTATGAAAGAACTTGCAAAGATTACAGGACAGCAACCTGTGATAAGGAGAGCGAGAAAATCAATCTCAAACTTTAAGTTAAGAGCTGGAATGGCAATCGGATGTAAAGTTACATTGAGAAGAGAACGAATGTATGAGTTTCTTGATAGGCTGATAAACGCAGCAATTCCAAGGATCAGGGACTTTAGAGGTTTATCTGATAAATCTTTTGATGGTAGAGGGAATTACACACTTGGAATTAGAGAACATATAATTTTCCCTGAGATAAATGTTGATGAAGTAGAAAGAATTTTTGGCATGGATATAACGATTGTAACAACAGCCAAAACCGATGAGGAAGCTTATGAATTGTTGAGGTTGTTTGGGATGCCATTTAGAAAACGTGAAGTTGTAGTTGAGGAAAAAGCAACAGCGTAAAAACAAATTTCAGGAATTAAAACTTGGCACGAAAAGCGTCAATTCAAAAAGCATTAAGAGAACCGAAATATAAAGTTAGGAAGAGAAATCGCTGTTCAATCTGTGGTAGACCAAGAGGTTATTACAGGAAGTTTGGAATTTGCAGGATTTGTTTCCGGAGACTTGCTCTTGAGGGTAAAATTCCTGGTGTGAGAAAAGCAAGTTGGTAAAAATTAAATTTAGAGGTAAAAACAGGCTATGATGACGGATCCAATTGCTGATTTTTTAACGAGGATAAGAAATGCAGTCAGAGCTAAACATAAGGTGGTTGAAGCTCCTTCATCAAAACTTAAAAGGGCTATTGCTCAGATTTTACTTGAGCAGAAATTTATAAAGGGATATGAAGTTATTGATGATGGGAAGCAGGGAATTTTGAGAATTTATCTCAAATATACAGAAGATGGCGAGCCAGCAATTACGAATCTTGTGCGGGTAAGTAAACCAGGGCGCAGAATTTATGTTGGAGTTGATGAGATACCAAGGGTTTTAAATGGTCTTGGGATTGCAATTTTGACTACTCCGAAGGGAGTTATGACTGATCGTCGTGCGAGAAAGGAAAGGGTTGGTGGAGAAGTAATTTGTTATGTTTGGTGAAAATTGAAAATAAAATCGTAAGAAAAATGTCAAGAATTGGGAAAAAACCGATACCTATCCCAAAAGGTGTGAAGGTTGAAAGAATAAACGGAGTTTTAAAAGTTTCAGGTCCGAAAGGAGAACTTACAGCGCAGGTTCATCCGAGAATAGAAGTTGAGATAACTTCAGATCAAGTTTTTGTTAAGAGGAGGAGTGATTCAAGGACTGATAAGGCATTGCATGGATTGTGGAGAGCGTTGATTAATAATATGGTGATTGGGGTTTCGCAAGGTTACACAAAAAAGCTTGAGATTGTTGGAATTGGATATAGAGCCGAGTTGAAAGGTAAAGCTCTTGTTCTTTATCTTGGGTATTCACATCCGATAATTTTTATTCCTCCTGATGGAGTTAAAATTGAAGTTCCTCAGCCGACAAATATCGTTGTAAGTGGAATTGACAAACAGCTTGTTGGGCAGGTTGCAGCAAAGATTCGTTCTTTTAGACCGCCAGAGCCATATAAAGGTAAAGGCATACGTTACGAGGGTGAAGTTATAAGAATGAAAGCAGGAAAAGCAGCAGGTAAATAATGAACGAGGCGGGCTCACTTTGGGCGTAACCTCGTTCGGAATTCAAAATAAAATTGGTTAAATTTAAAATATGATAAAGCGAGAATTTGAGAAGAAGAAGGTTCGTAGGGAAAAGATTCGCAAGCGTGTAAGAGCAAAAATTATTGGAACACCTGAAAGACCAAGGTTGTCAGTTTATAGAAGTTTGAAACATATCTATGCTCAAATAATTGATGATACAAAGGGACATACGCTTGTTGCGATGTCAAGTTTATCAAAAGAGATAAGGGATGAGGTTAGAAATGCGAAAACGAAGACAGAGGTTAGCAGGATCGTTGGGCTTGCGCTTGCGAAAAAAGCACTTGAAAAGGGTATAACAAAAGTTGTATTTGACAGAAACGGCTACAAATATCACGGTAGGGTAAAAGCCCTTGCAGAAGCAGCTCGTGAGGGTGGTTTAGTTTTTTAAAACAAAATTTTTTAGGGTAAATTGCCGAGGATAAAAAAAGTAAAACCGACGGAGATTGAAGGTTTAAAAGAAAAACTTGTTATGATCAACCGAACCGCTAAGGTTGTTAAAGGTGGTAAGAGAATTCGTTTCAGTGCTATTGTTGTCGTCGGAGATAAAAATGGTCATGTTGGGATTGGGCTTGGCAAAGGTCGTGAGGTAACAGATGCAATCCAAAAAGCAAGTGAGAATGCAAAAAAGAATATAGTTGAAGTTCCGATTGTGAATGGAACCGTGCCTCATGAGATCGTGGCAAAGTTTGGGGCTTCAAAAGTTCTAATTAAACCAGCTGCCCCTGGAACAGGTATAATTGCAGGTGGAGCTGTCAGAGCAGTTCTTGAGCTTGCAGGTGTGCAGAATGTCCTTACAAAATGCTTTGGTTCCACAAATCCGCATAATACTGTTAAGGCAACTTTGAAAGCTTTGACAAGTATGATAGACGCCCGAACGATGGCTGCAAAACGTGGAATGACGCTTAAAGAGTTGTTTGAATCAGATTCACTTGTAAAAATTTAACTTTGGATTCCAAGATGGCGAAGAAGCTTAAAATTACACAGGTAAGAAGCATTATTGGAACACCTGAAAAGCAAAGAAGAACTATAAAGGCACTTGGGTTAGGGAAACCGCATAAAACTGTGATTCACTATGATACTCCTGTGATTCGTGGAATGATAAATAAAGTTAAACATCTTGTCGTTGTAGAAGAAATAGAGAACGGAGGAGAAAATGCCTAACATATTGAGTAATTTAAAACCAGCCCCTGGCTCAAGGAAGAAAGAAAAAAGGGTTGGCAGAGGACAGGGTTCAGGGCATGGTGGAACATCAACACGAGGTCACAAAGGTCAAAGGTCAAGATCTGGTGAAAGCATAAGGCCGTGGTTTGAGGGTGGGCAAATGCCTTTGATCAGGCGAATCCCGAAGCGTGGTTTTAGAAATCCATTCAAAGTAGAATATCAAATTGTAAATTTAAGTCGTCTTCAGGAACTTATTGATAAAGGAAAGATCTCACCTGACGCGAAGGTTACTCCTGAGTTGCTCTATGATGTAGGAGCTGTTTCAAAGAAGACTTTACCTGTTAAGATCTTAGGTGATGGTGAATTGAAAGTCGCACTTGAAATTTCAGCTCATGCTTTTAGCAAATCGGCATTACAAAAGATACAAGCAATTGGAGGCAAGGCGATCAAGTTATGAGCAAATTAGTTGAAAATCTCAGGAATATCTTTAAAATTGAGGAGCTCCGCGATAGGGTTCTTTTTACAATTGCTTTACTTGCCGTGGTTAGAATTGGAGCACATATAACATTGCCTGGTGTTGATGCGTCGCTTCTTGCAGAGGTTATAAGAAGTCAATCTCAAAATTCGCTTTTTGCGCTTTATGATCTTTTTGCTGGCGGAGCTTTTCAAAATGCAGCGGTTTTTGCCCTTGGGATAATGCCTTATATAAGCGCTGCAATTATTTTGCAATTACTTGGCGCAGTTGTTCCATATTTTAGAAAATTACAGCAGGAGGGAGAGGAAGGACGTAGGAAACTTGAGCAGTATGCAAGACAAGGGACAGTTCTTGTTGCTGCACTTCAGGCATGGGGCGTGAGCATAAGGCTAATGAATATGACGACCCCAGGAGGTTTGCCAATAGTTCCTGATGCTGTTAAAGGTTTAGGCTTTGTTATAAGTACAGTTTTCATTCTCACTGCTGGAACAATTTTTATAATGTGGCTTGGTGAGCAGATAACGGAACGAGGAATAGGAAATGGGATTTCCCTGATAATTTTTGTTGGGATAATCGCGAGATTTCCGAATGCTTTGCTTGAAGAATTTCAAATGATAAAAACGGGATCAAGAAGTATAATTGAAGAGATATTAATCATAACCGGGATGGTTCTTGTTGTAGCACTTGTTATACTTGTTACAACTGGAACGAGAAGAATCCCAGTTCAGTATGCGAAGAGAGTTGTTGGTAGAAGAGTTTATGGTGGGGTTACGCAGTATATACCAATAAGGGTAAATGCAGCTGGTGTGATGCCGATAATTTTTGCCCAATCAGTTATGTTTTTGCCAAGCACAATAATAACATTCTTCCCGCAAAGTGAAGCTTTGCAGGAATTTGCGGCGAACTTTAATTATACATCATTTTGGTATAATTTTGTTTACGCTTTGCTGGTTATATTTTTCACATATCTTTACACAGCTATTGTTTTCAATCCTCAGGATATCGCCGATACGATGAGAAAGCAAGGAGGTTTTATTCCTGGAATAAGACCTGGGAAAAATACAGCGGATTTCATTGACAATATTCTAACGAAGATAACTCTGCCTGGTTCAATTTTCCTTGCAATAATTGCGGTTTTACCTGGTTTTATGATAAGGTTGGGAGTTTCACCAACCATGGCCTCGTTTTTTGGTGGAACGAGTTTGCTAATCGTTGTAGGAGTTGCACTTGATACATTACAGCAAATTGAGACATATCTTTTGATGAGACATTATGATGGGTTTATGAAAACAGGTAGAATAAAGAGCAGAGTTGGATATTAAAGGAGTGAGCATAAAGACGCAAAAGGAAATAGATTTGATGAGAGAAGCTGGCAAAATTGTTGCGGATGTTTTGAGATTGCTTGGAAAATATATTAAGTCTGGTGTCTCGGCTTATGAGCTTGATAAAATAGCGGAGGATTTTATACTTTCGCAAGGAGCGAAACCTGCATTTAAAGGTTATGGTTTTAACAAGAGAAATCTTTTCCCAGCGACAATTTGTGTATCAATTGACAATGAGGTCGTTCATGGAATCCCAACGAAAGATAAAGTTTTGAAAGAAGGTCAAATAGTTTCAATTGATGTTGGAGTTATAAAAAACGGTTATTATGGAGATGCAGCTAAGACATTTGCAGTTGGCGAGGTCAATGGTGAAAAGAAAAGATTAATAGAGGTAACTGAGAAAGCACTTTACTTAGGAATTGAACAGGCAGTTGAAGGGAACAGGCTTTTTGACATTGGGTATGCAATTCAAAGCTATGTTGAATCTCAAGGTTTTTCCGTTGTCCGTGATTTAGTCGGGCATGGAATCGGTAAAAAACTTCATGAAGAACCACCGGTTCCGAACTTTGGTCAAAAAGGCAAAGGAATCAAACTTCGTGAAGGGATGACGCTTGCAATTGAACCGATGGTTAATGCTGGGACTTGGCAAGTTTATTTTGGAAGTGACGGTTGGACTGTTTACACACTTGATGGTCTTCCATCGGCTCATTTTGAACATACAATTGTTGTGAGAAAAGGAAAACCAGAAATTTTAACTTTGTAATGGGAAAGCAAGAAGGTGTCAAGGTTGACGGCGTTGTGATTGAAGCTTTACCGAATGCAACTTTTAAGGTGAAACTTGATAACGGTCTTGAGGTTACAGCGCATGTTTCGGGAAAGATGCGAATGCATTTTATTAAAATTTTGCCAGGTGATAAGGTTCAAGTTGAACTTTCACCTTATGACCTAACGAAGGGACGAATCATTTATAGATATAAATAAAATTCAGAGACGAGAAAATGAAAGTTCGTTCATCAGTTAAAAAAATTTGTGAACATTGCAAAATCATCAAACGGAAGGGAGTTATAAGGGTCATTTGTAAGAAAAACCCAAAGCATAAACAAAGGCAAGGTTAAAAGGTATGGCAAGGATAGCAGGAGTAGAGTTGCCGAGAAATAAGAGAGCATTTATCGCTTTAACTTATATCTATGGAATAGGGAGAAGCTCAGCTCTTAAGATACTCCAGAAAGCGGGTGTTGACCCGATGAAAAAAATTGGTGAGTTAACAGATGAGGAAATCAGCAAGATAAGAGATATTATAAACGCTGAATATAAGGTTGAGGGTGCTTTAAGGGCTGAGATCCAAATGAACATTAAGCGTCTTATGGATATTGGGTGTTATCGTGGTTTAAGGCATCGCCGTGGATTGCCAGTTCGTGGTCAGAGAACGAGGACGAATGCGAGAACAAGGAAAGGGAAGAGGAAAACAGTTCCAGGCAAGAAGAAGGCAACAGCTAAGAAATAAAAATTAATTTTGGAGGATAAAAGTTGGCGAAGGTAAAGAAGCAAAAAAAGAAAATCCAGGTAGACGCTCACGGTATAGCACATATCAAGGCGACATTTAACAATACCATAGTTACGATAACGGATAGATATGGTAATGTCCTTGCATGGTCATCTGGTGGTAGGATAGGTTATAAAGGTACTAAAAAAGGAACACCGTTTGCGGCACAACTTGCTGCTGAAGCAGCGGCAAAGGAAGCATATAATCTTGGTGTTAGAAAAGTTGATGTCCTTGTTAAAGGTCCAGGTTCTGGAAGAGAAGCAGCTATTCGTGCGCTTCAAACCGCAGGGCTTGAGATACTTACAATTCGGGATGTGACCCCAATTCCGCATAATGGCTGTAGACCACCTAAGAGAAGAAGAGTTTAAAAATTAAATAAAACTAAAAAATCATGGGAAGATACACAGGTCCAGTTTGTAAACTTTGCAGAAGGGAGAGGATGAAACTTTATCTTAAAGGTGAGAAATGTTATACAGAGAAATGTCCTCTTGAAAGAAAAAATTATCCGCCCGGTCAACATGGACCGTTGAGGCGAGCGAGGCTGTCGGAGTATGGGATTCAATTACGTGAGAAGCAGAAGTTACGCAGAATTTATGGGGTTCTTGAACGTCAATTCAGGAGATATTTTGAAATGGCAACAAGGCAAAAAGGTAAAACCGGAGAAAATTTAATAAAGATACTTGAAAGACGGCTTGATAATGTTGTATATCGTCTTGGATTTGCTCCATCAAGGAAAGCTGCAAGACAACTCGTTAAACATAGGCATATCCTTGTAAATGGTAAGATTGTTGATATCCCTTCATATCTTGTTGAACCTGGTGATGAGATAAGAGTAAGGGATAAAAGCAAAGAACTTGAAATAATTCATAACTCATTAAAGCGTGTCACTGAATCAAGCCTTGTCCCATGGCTTCAACTTAATAAAGCAACTTTAAGTGGCGTGTTTATGTATATACCAGAGCGTTCAGAGATACCGATAAATGTCAATGAGCAGTTGATCGTTGAACTTTATTCCAAGTAAAAATTAAGTTATAGAGGTAAAAATGTTAAATATTTCATTGACTTTTCCAGAAAATGTAGTGATGGATGAAGCGACATATTCAAATACTTTTGGAAGGTTTATTATTCAACCGCTTGAGCGTGGATATGGGGTGACAATTGGGAATGCATTAAGAAGAGTTCTTCTCTCATCAATTCCTGGTTATGCTTTCATTGCTGTGAAAATAGAAGGAGTGCTTCATGAGTTCTCAACAATTCCTGGAGTTGTTGAGGATGTTACAGATATTGTGCTCAACTTAAAGGGCGTTAGATTTAAGTTGATTGATAAATCAATAAAAAAAGTAAATGTACTTGTCAAAGGACCCGGTAAATTCAAAGCTGGAGATATACAGAAGCAAAATTCTGGTATAGAGATTTTGAATCCCGAGCATCATATTGCAGAGATTACAGGAAATACTGAATTTGAAATGGACTTGTGGATTGGTTATGGGAAAGGTTATGTTCCAGCTGAAGAGCTTGAATATCTTGAGCCAGCTCCTCCAGTGACCCCGCAGCAGGGAATAATAATGCTTGATGCAATTTTTACCCCGATAAAAAATGTGAGATATTTTATTGAGAATGTTCGTTTGAAGCAAAAAGGTGATTATGAAAAATTGACCCTTGAGATAGAAACAGATGGTTCAATAGCCCCGGATGATGCTCTTGTCAGTGCAGCAAAGATTTTGAAGGAACATTTTGAAATTGTGATTGAACTCCATCCACAGGCAGAACCTGAACCAATTAAATCCACTGAGGAAGGTAAGGCTGTTAATGAGAAGGATCGTATCAGGAAAATTTTGAAGACGCCGATTGAAGAACTTTTTCTGAGCATGAGAGCTTTTAACATTTTAAAGACGAACGGTTTAAATACAATTGGTGATATCGTAAGGTATCAAGAGCATCAACTTTTGAGCTTCAAAAACTTAGGTAGAACCTCGTTAAACGAGATAAAGAAAATTATTGAAGGATACGGTTTACACTTTGGTTTTGATGTGGATAAATATCTGAAGGAAAGTTAAAAAAATTTTTCTGGAGGTTTAAATGCGACATCTGAAAAAGGGAAGGAAACTCAAAAGGACACATAGCCATAGGAAAGCAACTCTTTCTGCACTTGCAACCGCACTATTTCTTCATAAGCGAATCGTTACAACCGTTGCTAAGGCAAAGGAGGCAAGAAGATTCGCTGAAAAGTTGATAACCAAGGCAAAACGTGGTGATGTTCATTCAAGACGACTTGTGGCAAAATTTATAAGAAATAGACAAGCCTTAAAGGAGCTGTTCAACGAGATTGCACCAAGAGTTATGGATAGACCTGGTGGTTATACCAGAGTTGTTCGCCTTGGCTTTAGGCGTGGTGATTCAGCTGAGCTTGCTGTGCTTGAACTTGTTGATTATAATATTGGAACTGGAATGGTTAAACCAAAGAAAGAAAAGAAAGCAGAAACTCAACCTGCTGGAGAACAAGTCTCAAAACAGCCATCAACTTGATAATGAGCGGAGCTTTTCGGCTCCGCTGGTTTTTTAAACATAGAATCTAAAGAAGCTATGAAGATAACATCCGCAAGATTTGTGGCAAGCCTGACAGATGTGAGACAGCTCCCAACCGATGGACTTCCTGAAATTGCACTTGTTGGAAGATCAAATGTGGGGAAATCATCACTTATCAACAAACTCTGTGGCAAAAAAAATCTCGCCTTTATAAGCTCAACCCCTGGAAAAACACAAGCTTTAAATTACTTCTTGATCAACGAATCATTCTACATTGTTGATTTGCCTGGTTATGGTTATGCTCGTGTCCCCGAACATGTTAAAGCTGGGTGGAGCAAGCTTATAGAAAATTACCTCAGCAACAGGGAACAAATAAAACTTGTCCTTCACATCGTTGATGCCCGGCACGAACCAACTGAGCTTGACAAAATGATGGCTGGATGGCTTGATTACTTTAAAATTCCTTATGTTATCGTGATAACGAAAATTGACAAAATTGCCAGAAGTAAAATAACGAAGCAAGTTGATATGATAAAAAATGCCTTTGGAAAATTAAAATACTGTCAGGACTTTATCATTTTTTCAGCTATTACTGGCGTTGGTAAAAATGAATTGCTCTCAATAATTGAAAAGTATATTTCAAGCCCCACAAAACAACGCATCCAGAGAAAACAACCTCAAGTAGCTCAAGAAAAATAACTGCATCTTTAAGTGTAAATTAACTTGACCCCACTCTTTACAATCTTCACGCTTTTTCTTGCTTCCCAAATCTCTGATGATTATATTTAAAGTAAATTGCAACGCAAAATCAAAAAACGAGATGGATGTTAAAGAAAATTAGTTTACTCTTCTTTACGCTGGCAACTTTTATGCTTGCACAGGTAAATCTGCAGGAGATGCGTGATTTTAAATTTGCTTATTCCCTCTTTGAAGATGGAATGTATCAACTTGCATTTACCGAATTTCAGAAGTTTATAAAAAATTATCCCGAAAGTAAGTTCGTTGAAGAAGCACAGTTTTTTAGCGCTGAATCAATGTTCAAACTTGGGGAATATGACTCCGCCCTTAAAATTTACATCTCCATTTTATCCAACCTCCCGAGCACAAGATTTAAAGACAAAGCAAACTATAGAATCGCAGAGATATACCTGAAGCGGAAAAATTTTATTTCGGCGATTGAAAATTTTAAAAAAGCAATTGAAACATCATCAGATAAGTTGTTAATTTCTCAATCTGCGTATTACCTTGGTGAAATTTATTTTGAACAGAATGATTTAAGAAATGCCTTGAGATATTACACGCTTTCTTATGAGGTTGATACTACGGGTGAGGTTGCGCCCTTTGCGATTTTTTCAGCTGGTTTCATCCTTCATAAACAGGGGAAGTTTCAAGAAGCAATTGAAAAGTATAAAAGTCTGATTGAAAAATTTGGCGAAGGCAGAGGGAAACTTGAAAAAATTCTTAACGATGCGAGATTAAATCTTGCTGAATGTTATTATAAGTTGAAAAATTATGAAAATGCGATTGAATTTGCTCGCGAGGCTCTGAAAGAAGGGGAAAATGAAAGGGTTGTTTTTCTTCTTGGCGAGAGCTATTACGCAATTGGATTATATGATTCGGCAAAATTTTATTATGACGATTATTTGAAAAAATTTCCAAACGGTGAGTTCAGACAACATGCCTCTTATTCAATTGGCTGGATTTATTATAAGCAAGGGAAACATGCGGAAGCCATTCAAGTTTTTGATTCACTTTCAAAAGGAGATGGTGAGATAGCTGGGCTTTCCCTTTTTTACCTTGGAGAAGTCAAAAAAGTTGCAGGTGATACCGCTGGCGCAATTTCTGTATTTAAGAATTTTATTGAGAGAAGCAGAAATTATACAAATCTCTATGCTCGGGCAAATTATGAACTTGGCTTGATTTATTTTTCACAAGGGAAATATGATAGCGCAATTGCCCATCTTGAAAAAATTCATCTTGAAGATACGAGCGATGTTAAGATAAAAGCATTTGAACTTCTTGCTCAATCTTATATAAGAATGGGGAATTATTCAAAAGGTGCATCTATTCTGCGAATGATAAGGAATGAATTTGAACTTTCAAGTGACAATGAAGCGGTTAACATTTACAGTGAAGGGATTGCATTGATGAGGGATGGAAAATTTAACGAGGCAATAAAAGTTTTTGAGGAATTTTTATCAAAGTTTCCAAATAATGTAAATGTTGAGTTTGCTCTTTTGTACGCGGGCGAATTATATTACAAACTTGGGGATTATAAAAACGCAAGAAGATGTTACATTGAGATTTTAAATCGCTTTCCGAAAAGCACAAACGCAGAGCAAGCGCTTTACTCAATTGCTTGGTCATATTTTAAAGAAGGGAATTATGCCGAAGCGGTAAAACAATTTGAAAAATTTTTAAGTCAATACTCAATCGGTAAAAGGGCGCTTGATGCACGGCTTAGGCTTGCAGATTCTTATTTTATGATGAAAAATTACAAACAAGCGGAATTGAATTACCTTTCCTTTGTTCGTCTTTTCGGAGATCAAGAAGGAGCTGATTATGCATATTTTCAACTTTCCCAAGTTTATTTCCGTCAGCGTCAAATGTTGCGATCGCTTGAAATGTTAAATCTTTTGCTTAATAAATTCCCCAATTCAGCGCTTGTTCCGTCGGCAAGGTATCAAATCGGTTGGATTTATTTCCAAGATAAAAATTATACCCCTGCAATAAACTCATTCCGTGAGGTTGTTGAGAGATATCCGAATAGCGAACTTGCTCCCCGAGCGCTTTACGGAATTGGAGATGCTTATTATAACATGGGGAAATATGAACTTGCCATAAAAACGTATCTTGAAGTGATTGAAAAATACCCGGATTCAAAATATGCAGGTGATGCGATCTCAGGAATTCAATATTCACTTTCGGCACAGGGGAAAAACCCAGATCTTGTTGATGAACTTATCTCAAAGAGCAAAAATCCAGAGTTTCTTGAAATTGCTTCATTCAAGAAGGCGGAGTTTCAAATTTCACAGGGGAATTATCTTGAAGGTGTAAATCTTTACAAAAAATTCGTCTCAAACTATCCAGAGAGCAAATTTTTGCCAAAGGTTTATTATGAGCTTGGCAGGGCTTATGAGCTGATGGGAAGAAATTTTGAGGCGATGGAAATTTATAAAAGTCTTATCGTAAAGTATCCGCTAAACGAATTTTCTCAAAGTGCACTTCTTAGGCTTGGATGGATGAAATATAATTCTGGTGAATTTGCTGAAGCAATAGAGCATCTCGGGAAAATTGAAACGAGGGCAAAATTTTATGATGAGGTTCTATACCTTATGGGGTTAAACTATTTTTCACTTGGTGATACCGCAAACGCTTTGAGAAAATTTAGAGAGGTGATAAATGGATTTCAAACTTCCGATTTTGCCGATAGAGCAAGGGTTAAATCAGCTGAAATTTTATTGAATTATGATAAAATTGACGACGCAGTTGAAATTTTAAAGCCCGTTATTTTGCACAGGGCAACGGATGAAGTTTCTGCACAGGCGCAATATCTTTATGCTGAGTCATTTTTTAAACTCGGGAATGTTGATGAGGCTATACTTCAGTTTTTGAGGGTGAGATATCTTTATGGAGAATATGTTAATTTTTTGCCGATGGCTTACTATCGCATCGCACAATGCTATGAAATCAAAGGCGATTATGCAAAAGCCGGACATTTTTTAAATGAGCTCTTGAAAATGAACATAAGTGACGAAATGAGAAGCAAGGTTATTGAAAAACTTGAACAATTAAAAACAAAAATAACAGGTTAAAAATGAGAAAGACAGCTCTTTTTTATACATCGTTTATATTTTTGGTTATAATTGGGTTAGTCGTTGCGGTTGATTTAACGAATTCACAATCTCAAAGAAGATTCGGGCGGAATCTTCAAGTTTTGACGGAGGTTCAATCAAAGGAACAACTGCAAAAAATTATGGAAGGGATTGCAGATGCACTTGGTGTTAAGTGCAATTACTGTCACGATGTAAACAATTATGCGAGCGATGTCAAGGAAACAAAGAAAAAAGCAAGAGTGATGCTTAAAATGGTTATGACGATAAATCGGGATTTCATCAACTGGGAAGGCGCTGAGGTGGTTGATTGCTATACATGCCATCGTGGACAAACCAAACCACAGATTAAAGGTGCATTAAAATAAATTTTGCACAGTATGAAAAAAGTTATCTTTACATTTTTGTTCTTTTCTTCACTGAATCTTTTCGCGCAGGAGGTGAAACCTGAAGAGAGAAGATTTAAGGTTGATACGACAGCGTTAAGAGAAACGAAAAATGAATTTGTCCTTCCCGAATTTGTTATAACGGGACGGGAGACAATTGAAATTGAATCTGGACAAAAAATTGAATCTAATGAGATTAACCTCCCTAAAGTGGATTTGAAACACTATGAGATTTTACACGGCGAAAAAATCAGTTCTGATGTCTCTATCAAAACTTGGAAGGATGATTATGTAAAACTTTCAGAGGAAAGCTCGGTTGCAAAATTTAAAGCTGGTGTGGGGAGGTATTTGACTGCATATTTTGATGGGATGGTTCAGGGGAAAGTTTTTAAAGGTTTGTTTGTAAACTCAAATTTTTATCATCGCTCAAGTCAAGGTTTTATTGAGAACGCTGATTATATACAAAACCAGTTCTCAATTGGTGCTAAGTTTTATCTTCCACAAATCAGGGATAAAATTTTTAATTGGCTTGCTGATTCTAAAATTTCAAGCACGATGGACTATTGGACATATAGTTTTGGATTTTACGGTTCTCCCGTCCCATCATTTCACAGGAACATGAATAATTTAAGTTTAATGTTTTCGCTTGAGTCACCATACAGAAAATTTTTTGATTATGATTTGAGGGTTAGATATTCAATTTTTACCGTGCTTGATACAATTGAAAACTATGAAAGTTCAAGGTTTGATGGGCGGGAGAAAAGATTTGATTTTAGTTTTAACTTTAGGCGTGCTGTTGATTTTTTGAGTTTGAGGTTTAACGCTGATTATACATCTTCACAGGGGAAATTTTTTAAGCTTGCTTTATTTGCTGGAAATTTGCTTGAATTTTTTGAAATTGGAAGAAGTTATTGGCTTGATTTTGGGGTTAAGTTATTTTCCTTTAAAAATTCTGATATGATGACGGGGTTGAGGATTTATCCAGATGTTTCATTTAAATATCTTGCAGGGAAGGAAACGCAATTATATGCCTTTTTTGCTCCAGAAGTTTTAAATTTGACCATTTTTAATCATTTAAAGGCGAACAGATTTTTGACGAAAAATCTAAACATCGTTCATCCAGATGGATATTTCAATTTTGGGTTTGGCGTGAGGTATGGGAAGGGGGGTATTGGTCTTGATGCGGGATTGAATTTTAGAGCATTCAAAAATTTCCCAGTTTATGTTGAGTATAAAAAAGGTTTCTATTCAGTTGAGTTTGAGCGAGTTCAATTTATTGAGTTGAAAGGTTCGGGATATTTAAATTATCGTCGGAGTGAATTTATTTTCGGGGTCATTTTAAATTCTTCATATAACGCAAGAAGTAAAAAGCCAGTCCCATATTATCCTAATTTTTCTGCAAATCTTGGGTATGGGCATAAATTTGGGTTTGGACTTGCAATTAATCTGGAAATTAATTTAATTAGTAGTAGAGTCTATAACTTTGAGGGAGACGAATTGAAAGGTTTTGCTCTTGCTAATTTGAGAAGTGAGTATGAGGTTTTCAGGAATTTTAAAGTTTTTGTGAATTTTGATAATTTATTTGCACAGAGGTTTTATCTATGGCAGAGTTATCTTGAACCAGATATTGTGGTCATTGGTGGAGTAGAATATAGGTTTTAAATAAGTTGGAGGTTTTAAGATGACCAAAGATGAATTTACAAAGTTGCTTGCGAAAGATATGAAGTGGAGCGTGGCAAAGACGGAAAGAGTTCTTGATGCGTTTTTTAATCTCGTATCTGAAATTTTGATAAAGGAGAAAAAGTTAAATTTATTCAGATTCGGGGTTTTCACTGTAAAACATAGGGCAAGCAGAAAGGGGCGCAATCCAAAAACTGGCGAGGAATTGATTTTGCCACCCAAAGAGTATCCTTATTTCAAGCCAAGTAAATCAATAATTAGCGCAATTAACAATAGGTAGGTTTTTTCATGGATAAAAATGAATTTTTAAATTCTCTGTCAAAGCGTGCGGGGATTTCCTATGATGAAGCGAAGTTGTTTTATGATAAATTTATTCAAAGATTTGTAAAAGTTCTGAAATCGGGACAAAGCGTTAGAATTTCCGGTTTTGGCGAGTTCAAAGAAAAAGCGCGAAAGACAAGAAGAGTTTTTGACCCAAAGACAGGATTTGAAAAAGTCATCCCATCAAAAATTGTTGTTAGCTTTTCACCAGCAAAAATTTTCCTTGAGAAGGTCAACATAAAGTATAAGAATCTGAAACCAGTTGTCGTCAAGGCTCAATCAGCAGTTGTTGAAGAGAAAGATTTGGATGAGTTCAATCTCACATTTTTTGAGTCGGGGAAAAAACAGGAAGATGTAAAAATTGAATTTAATGCGGTGGAAGAAGAACCAGTTGTTGAGGAGTTTAAAATTTCTAAACTTAAAGATGGGGAAGATTACCTTTATTTGCCTGATGAATCTAAAGCGGTTGAAAGGTTTGAGGATATAGATATTGATGTTCCAGTTTTTGATGTTTTTCAAAATGTTAGGATGATTAAAAATGGCGAGGAGATGTATGAAGATAAAATAAAAACTAATAATAAGGAGGTAAAAATGCCAGAATTTGATTTAACCGAAGAACCACGACAGCAGCCGGAGAAAAAAACATCCAAAAAATTTTTTGATGATACACAAAAAGAGGAGGTGCCATCTATGGCGTTTGAATATGAGGAAGAAAACAACAAGCGAACAGGTTTTTGGGTTTTTCTTTTTGTGGTGTTTTTAATCTTTGTTGGCGGGGTTATATTTCTCCTGAATCAGTATGGTTATATTCATCTTTGGGGTGAAGGTAAAAAGACAAGCAAAGTTGAATTTAAACAGCCAGAAGAAGTTATTGTGACGACGCCAGAGGTCAAGCCAAGGGTGGAAACTCCGCCTGTAAGTGAGGAAAGAAAACCACAGCCAGTTATTACAACTCCAAAGCCCGAGAAGCCAAGTATTTCAAAGCCGATTCCAAAGGTAGGGAAAAGTTATGTGATTCAGGTTGCTTCATTTCAAGATAAAAAGTTAGCTGATGCTCTTGCAAGTGATTTGAAGAAAAAGGGTTATAATGCGTTTGTTGAGAGGGCGTTTGTTGAATGGAAGGGTGGAAATTGGTATCGTGTTCGGGTCGGATTTTTTGATTCAATTGAACAGGCGAATGAAATGGCAAGGAAATTGAAAAAAGATGCAAGGGTTGAAAAGATTTGGGTAAGTGAGGCTGTAAGAAGTATAACCAAGTAAAAGTAAATTCAGAAGATATATGGTAAAGTTTGTCTTTCTGGATTACTTTTGGCTTGTTCTTTACCTTATTTTGATGACTGGGGCGGGGGTTTTGTTCTATAATCTTGGTAAAAGATCTGAGGCGGATTTCTTTCTTGCTGGGAGAGCATTGCCATGGTGGCTTCCTGCAATGAGCGTTTATGCTACGCATACAGCAACAGATACGCCAATGTGGGTAAGCGGTGTTATCTATAAACATGGCTTGAGAGGGCTTTGGTATACCTTTTTCTCCGCATGGTGTGCGATTGCTGCATTTGTTTCGGCGAGAATTTTCAGAAGATCAGTTGCGTACTCACAGGCGGAATGGCAAAGTTTGAGATATTCAGGGCTTGGGGCTGAACTTTTAAGAGGTTGGATGGCTGGATGGGGTTCATTCCTTAACATGTTTATCCTTGGATGGGTTGGTATAGCAATGGGAAAACTCTGTAATTATCTTTTCGGTTGGGAAAGCTGGGTTGGATTAGTTTCATTTTCAGCTATAACTGCAATTTATGTATTGACAGCAGGATATTGGGGTGTTGTGATGGCTGACTTTCAACAGGGAATAATTGCACTTCTTGTTATAATTATTGCTTCATTTTGGGGAATTCGTGAAGCTGGTGGTCCTTATGGGATTGTTCAAAAACTATATGAAATTGGTGAAGCTTGGCGATTAAATCCGTTTAGTTTCACGGGGCTTTTCTCAGGCGATTTCCCAATTGCGTGGTTTGTAACTATGATAATTATTGCTGTTTTAGGTGGGTTTGGAATGGGAACAAGTATTGATTGGTATGTTGAAGCTCAAAGAATTCAATCATCAAAAACGGTTCGTGATGCCTCGTATAGTATCTGGTGGGGCACTGCGTTGACATTGACAAGAAATGCCCTTTGGGCTGTTGCTATAATTGCTTTTTTTGTGATGTATCCATATATGACCGACACAAAAGAGTATGAGATGGCATGGTTTAGAATTGCTTTTGAACATCTCCCAGCTGGCATGGCTGGATTTTTGTTCGCAGGTATTGTGGCAATTCATATATCAACTATTTCAACGCATTTAAATCTTGGTTCAGTTTACCTAACCCGTGATATTTATCATCATTATGTAAATCCAAACGCAAGCCAAAAAGAGCTTGTGTGGGTTGGGAGAATTTCAACATTTATTCTTCTAATTGGCTCGTTTATTTATGGCTCAATGATGGAGGAAATAACAAAATGGTTGATTTTTGCACTGTGGATAATGGGTGCCGGGATGTGGCTTCCAAACATCCTGCAAGTTGTATGGTGGAGATTTAATTCTTGGGGTTATCTTTCAGCTTGGATTGCAAACCTTGGATTTTCATGGCTTGTTGTGTGGATTCTGCCCGCATTTGGAATTATCCCCGAATTGCCTGATTATTTGCAATTTTGGATTTTAATGGTTTTAACTGCTCTTGTTTATATTCCCGTGACTCTTCTGACAAAACCTGAGGATATGGAACATCTTGTCAAGTATTATGTTATGACAAGACCGATTGGATGGTGGAAACCTGTTGAAAATGAAGCAAGGAAAAGGGGATTGATAAAATAATGAGCTTCATAAGAAAAAGGCAGTTTAAAATTTTAAATTTTATGTGTAAATTGAAGATTAAAGGAATAAGGAAGACACACCCATGGCAGTGAAAGAACTCACTGGCCTCAGTTTAACAGATTTTAAGGATTTCCAGGCTCATAGCGAGGACAACAAATGGCATAAAAAGGTCATTCGGAGAAGTAAAAATAAACAAGTGTAGTATGAAACACTTTACCGAAATTATTCGCGTTGTGGTAAGTCAGAGATATGAGAATGCAGAGATGGTGAGTCTTCCGTTTTTTGAATATACAAAAAGGATACTGGAGTATGCTGGTTATGAGGTAGTAGGAGAAGATGCGAGAGATTATAATGCAACTTTTACGATTGAGGCAGAAGGTATCCCTGGAGGAGCATATTATAGTATCGCTCGTTTTGGTGGAAGTGAGTACCGTTGGACACAGGCCACTATAAAAGTGAAAATAGTTTTCTCCGGGGGTGAAAAGACACTTTCTAAAGAATTTTCCTCCAGCGTAGGACCATTTGAGAGTATAAACTCATTTTCTTCATTTAAAGCTCCCGATGATGCACCTTTTATGGAGGTATTTAAAAAAGGTTTTTTGCCGGAACTATTTATATTTGTTGGGTATTTACATGGAATATCTCCTATAATTTATGCATTGAAGGATGAAGACGAGATTGTCCGCTGGGCAGCGGCCAAGGCACTTGGAGAGATAAAAGATCCTCGTGCGGTTGGACCACTTATCTTTGCATTGAAAGATAAAGATGAGGAGGTTCGCAAGGCAGCGGCTTGGGCACTTGAGAAGATTAATCCGAGGTGGAATGAGACTGAGGAGGCAAGGAAGGCTGTCCCAGAATTTATCTCTGCATTGGAGGATGAAGATAGGCGTGTCCGCTATGCAGCAGCTTGGGCACTTGGAAAGGTAAAAGACACTCGTGCAGTTGAACCGCTTATCTTCGCATTGAAGGATGAAGATAGTAATGTCCGCTATGCAGTAGCCGAGGCACTTGGAGAGATAAAAGATCCTCGTGCAGTTGAACCGCTTATCTTCGCATTGAAGGATGAAAATGAGTTTGTTCATTGGGCAGTAGCTTCTGCACTTAGAGAGATAAAAGATCCTCGTGCGGTTAAATTCCTTATCTTCGCATTGAAGGATGAAGATGAGTTTGTTCGTCGGGCAGCAGCTTGGGCACTTAGAGAGATAAAAGATCCTTGTGCAGTTGAATTCCTTATCCTCGCACTGAAAGATGAAGATGAGTTTGTCCGTTGGGCAGTAGCCGAGGCACTTGGAGAGATAAAAGACCCTCGTGCAGTTGAACCACTTATTTCTGCATTGAAGGATGAAGATAGTAGTGTCCGCGAAGTAGCAGCCAAGGCACTTGGAAAGATAAAAGACCCTCGTGCAGTTGAACCACTTATTTCTGCATTGAAGGATGAAAATTGGCGTGTTCGCTATGCAGTAGCCGAGGCTCTTGGGAAGATTACAGGACAGGATTTTGGTATAGACCATAACAGATGGAGTAGCTGGTGGCGAGAAAATAAAAAGAAATTTATAAAAAAATAAGTGGATGGCGAGGACAACAAATGGCATAAAAAGGTCATTCGGAAAAGTAAAAATAAACAATAGAGGATGAAACACTTATATGAATTTACTAAGAAATCTTAACATCATAAGAAGGAATTGGACTCCTGAAGAAGCGGATAAATGGACTCGTGAGGATATAATTGCTATTGTTATCTCGCCATTTGCATATGCTTTCTTGATGATCGGAGTTGCTTTAAGTTTATTTCTTTTTATATGGGGCTTTGTGTTTCTTTTGATTGGGATAATTTTGACTGGCATTATGCACTGGATAATAGATCCAAAGCTGAAGGCTATTTCAAACGAATATGAGAAGAAGCAACGAGAATATATAGAAAATCTTGAAAAGATAGTGAGTTGGAGGGAGTGATGGAAAAAAGTTTAAGTGTAGTTTTAGGGATGACAATCGCATATTTCGTTTCATTTCTTGGTTTGATACTTGCGTATATTTCGTATAAGAAAAGAAAGGGTATCAAAAAATGAACAGTGATACGATTATATGGGGGTTGATTATACCATTTGGCATCTTCACGGTTTCCTTTGTGATAACTTATATGCTTTATAAAAAATTTTCAAAAGAATTAGGCGCAAATGATAAACACACAAGCTAAGGATGTGGAGAATAAATCCCACTCTCTAAATTCTTAGAGAGTGGGTGAGGATGAGTCAACTCCAAATTTTTAATCGTAATATTCAAGTCCAAGGTGTGTGATTAATTCCTCTCCCATCAGGTGACGGAGTCGGTTTTTGAGTTTCATTAACTGTATGAATAAATCATGTTCTGGGTAAATTGTTGGGGCATGCATTGGGCTTTTGAAGTAAAAAGATAGCCATTCTTGAATTCCATGCATTCCGCTTCTTTGGGCAAGGTCAAGGAAAAGGGCAAGATCAAGCACAATTGGAGCTGCAAGTATTGAATCCCGACAGAGGAAATTTATTTTAATTTGCATCGGATAGCCAAGCCATCCAAATATATCAATGTTATCCCAAGCTTCTTTTTCATCCCCACGCGGTGGATAAAAGTTAATTCTCACCTTATGATAGTAATTTCCATATAAATCGGGGTAAAGCTCTGGCTGTAAGATATACTCAAGAACGCCAAGCTTACTTACTTCTTTCGTTTTAAATGAGTCTGGATCGTCAAGGACTTCGCCGTCTCTGTTGCCAAGGATATTGACGGAAAACCACCCCGTAAGCCCAAGCATTCTTGCCTTTAGCATTGGTGCTATCACTGTTTTAACAAGGGTTTGACCTGTTTTAAAATCTTTTCCAGCGATTGGAACATTCATCTCTTTTGCAAACTCAATTAAAGCAGGGATATCAACTGATAGATTTGGTGCACCGTTTGCATATGGGACACCTTCTGCGATCGCCGCATAGGCGTAGATCATGCTTGGCGAGATTGCATCATCATTTCTTTTCATCGCTTCTTCAAATTTAGAGAGTGTTTGATGAACTTCGGTTGGCTCCATGTAAATCTCCGTGCTTCCACACCAGATCATGACAAGGCGATCACAGTTATTTTTCTCTTTGAAATTTTTTATATCCTCTCTTAACATCTGAGCAAGTTCAAATTTGTCTTTCGCTTTTTTCACATTGGGACCGTCAAGTTTCTTAACATATTTTTTATCAAATACTGCTTTCATAGGTTTTATTTGTTCAAGTTCATCTTTGACAAGATCAAGATGTTCTTTTCTCAATACCCCTGCCTTTAGAGCTGATTCATAAGCATTGTCCTCAAAAATATCCCATCCACCGAAGACAAGATCATTTAAATCCGCAAGTGGGACAAAATCTTTAATTTTTGGGAATCTTCTTTCAGTCCTTTTCCCAAGTCTAATTGTTCCCATTTGTGTGAGCGAGCCAATTGGTAATGCTAAACCCTTGCGGACAAGTAGGGTTCCAGCTATAAAAGTTGTCGCAACAGCTCCGAGCCCAGGTAAAAGCACGCCAACTTTCCCAATGGGTTCTTTTATTTGTGCTCCAGATTTTGTCCTTATCATTTTTTCACCTCTTTATTATTTTGTGTTGCAAATTCATTTTCAGGTTGAGTTGCGAGTTTTTCTATTTCTTTTGATTTTTTCCAAACGTAATGGAGTCTTTGAAACGCCGTTATATTTGTAAGAACAGCCATTATGTAAATTGCGATTGAAAGTGGCATAGGCGGATATGCGGGGAGATCAAAATTAATCTTTTCAAAAACATAATCAAAAAAACTTACAAAATGATCATGCAAAAAATAGAAAACCGAACTAAAACCTAACAAAACAATCCTTTCTGCTCTTCTCATAAACCCGATGTTGCACTCAAATCCGAGCCCTTCAGCTCTTGCTCTTATATAGCTTACCATCATTGAACCACCAATAGCGAAAACGGCAGCGACTGATGTAATGTAAAAATTATACTTTATCAAGTAAACACCTATCCCAAAAAACACGATCACCTCTGCATATCTATCAAGCGTTGAATCATAAAGTGCTCCAAATTTTGTAACTCTGTTTGTTAATCTTGCAATTTTCCCATCAACTGTGTCAAATATCCCGCTCAACAGAGTTAAAATCCCAGCTATTATAAATTTCCCTATCGCGAAAAAATATCCGGCAAAAATACCAATGATAAGTGCGAGTGTTGTTAAAAAATTCGGATTCAAATTAAAATGCAGGACAAAGCCAAGAATTTTTTCTATCGTGTTAAGATAAAAAGTTTCAAGTTTCTTTGGGATTAAATTTGATGTCAATTTTATTCTCTGCTAATTTTTCTCAAGCCAACAAGTGTATTTTCATCCGTGTGAATTATTTGCTCATCAGGCTCATAATATTTCATCAGATTTTCCTTAAACATCTCAATCGCTTGGGCGTATTCATCATCTTTATAAAGATAAAAAGTAGAATAATGTTTTGCAAATGCCTTTTTAAGAAGTTCATCTATTGTTGAGATGCGGGGATATTCAAACTCAATGTAACTTATAACTTTAAAATTTTTCAATCTTTTGATCTTTTTAATCAATTCATCTTTCCAGAACAAGCGATATTCCTTTTCTGAGAATTTCGGAAAGTATTGACCCCAGATTGAATTTCTATTTTGTTCTTGTGTCCTCGTATAGATGAAGATAAAGCCACCAGTTTTTAAGATTCTTCTTGCCTCTCGTATGAACTTTTTAAAGTCAAAGTGATGAATTGCGTTAAAAACCATGATGACATCAAAAACCTCATTTTTAAAGGGGAGATGTTCAGCGAGCGAATTTACAAAGTGTGCGTTGTATCTTCCCATGTGTGTTTTCCCCACCGAGAGCATCTCAAAACTTGCATCAACGAGAATTGTTTTAACATTTTCGGGTTTGAGAATTTTTATCAAAAGTTCTGTATATCTACCCGTTCCAGCTCCTATATCGGCAATTTTTAACGGTTTTTTCCATTTTTTATGTTTTACAAGGATATCTTTTATGGCGAAGATCGGCTCGGGGTCAAGTGTTCTAACATGGCGGTAAACGGGAGCGATCTCAGCGAAATGCTTGAGAATTTTAAGTTTATTCATAACTTTCCCTCCTAATTTGTTTTTCCTGAAATTACAATTACGAACTCACCTTTAATTTTATCTGGCGTTAATTTTTTTAAAACTTCTGATATCTTGCCTCTAAAAATTTCTTCGTGAATTTTTGTTAACTCTTTTGCTACTGCTATTTCTCTATCGCCGAAATTTTCAAGAATTTCATTTAAAGTTTTTAAAACCCTATGTGGGGACTCGTATAAAATCACCGTTCTTTCTTCCTGTGCTAATTTTTGAAGCTTTGTTTTTCTACCTTTTTTATGGGGTAAAAATCCGACGAAGACAAACTCATCCATTGGCAATCCACTTGCCACAAGCGCACAAACGAAGGCGGTTGCTCCTGGTATTGGTATCACTTGTATATTTTCCTCAATGGCTCTTCTGATCAAAGCATATCCAGGATCGGATATGCCCGGTGTTCCCGAATCAGAAACAAGGGCGATGTTTTTGCCTGATTTGAGATATGAGATTAATTCCTCTGCTCTTTGCCTTTCATTATAATTATAATAACTTATTAGTTTTTTTGCAATACCAAATTTTTCAAGCAATATCATGGTTCGCCTTGTGTCTTCGCAAGCTATTAAATCAACACTTTTTAGAACTTCAATCGCCCTTAAGGTTATATCGTCAAGATTGCCAATTGGTGTTGAAACAATGTAAAGTTTCCCTGACATGATTTTTCTCTATTAAATTTTTCCGCTAAATCAAGATATAAATAAAACCGCATTCAGTCAAATTTTTATCATTGAAAAGCAAAAAATTCACTTTTGAGATAATATCCTTGATTTTCGGTCAGAAAACTTCTATTAAAATGTTTGGCTAAAAAATCTAAAAACGGTTAGCGAATTTTTCAGATCTTTAACCAGTTTTTCATTTATGCTTTTTTAGTTAAATTTAAAGTAAAGCGAATTAGTTTTTGGGAGGTGAGGATGTTGTATGGATAAATTCAAACTTGTTTCAAAATATAAACCGACGGGTGATCAACCGAAAGCGATAAAGGAACTCACAGAGGGAATTTTAAGAGGTGAGAAATACCAAACTCTTCTTGGCGTTACTGGAAGTGGTAAAACATTCACGCTTGCCCATGTCATCGCAAAGGTGAATAAACCAACGCTTGTTATCTCTCATAATAAAACGCTTGCTGCTCAGCTTTACGGTGAATTTAAGTCATTCTTTCCTGAAAATGCAGTTGAGTTTTTTATAAGCTATTATGATTATTACCAACCTGAGGCTTATATTCCGGAGACAGATACCTATATTGAGAAGGATGCTGCTATAAATGATGAAATTGATCGTCTCCGTTTAAAGGCGACAAGCGCATTGCTTTCAGGAAGAAGAGATGTAATAATTGTTGCTTCTGTTAGCTGTATTTATAACATTGGCTCTCCTGAGGATTATGTCAGGCAAATTGTTACCATAAGAGTTGGTGATAGAATTGATAGGAATTCGCTTTTGTATAAACTTATGGATATCCACTACGCGAGAAATGATTTTGAATTCACACGGGGAACATTCAGGGTCAGGGGCGATGTGATTGAGGTTTTACCAGCTTATGAAAATGAGGAGGCGATAAGAATTGAGTTTTTTGATGATGTAATTGAGAAAATTTCATTCATTGATAAATTAACTGGGAAAGTTATCGGTAGAACTGAAGAAGTTGTAATTTACCCGGCGAAATATTTCATTATGGATAGACCAACGCTTGAGAGGGCAATTAAAAGTATTGAGGAGGAACTTGAACAAAGGTTATCTGAATTAAGAGCGCAAGGTAAATTCCTTGAAGCGCAAAGACTTGAAAGCAGAACAAGATTTGATATTGAAATGATGCGGGAAATTGGATATTGCAAGGGAATTGAAAATTATTCAAGACATCTTACTGGAAGAAAACCCGGTGAAAGACCTTATACTTTGATTGACTATTTCCCAGATGATTATTTGATGATAATTGATGAATCACATGTGACAATACCACAAATTCGCGGGATGTATAATGGTGATAAATCAAGAAAGGAAACCCTGATTGAGCATGGCTTCAGATTGCCATCTGCACTTGATAACAGACCTTTGAAATTTGAAGAATTTGAGTCGCTGATAAATCAAGTTATATTCGTAAGCGCAACCCCGGGGGATTATGAACTTGAAAAATGTAAAGGGGTTGTAGTTGAACAGATAATAAGACCGACCGGTCTTCTTGATCCCGAGGTTGTAGTTAAGCCCACAAAAAATCAAATTGATGATTTGATTCATGAGATTCGGGAAAGGGTTAAAAGAAAAGAAAGAGTTCTTGTTACGACGCTTACGAAGCAAATGGCCGAAGACCTTGCGGAGTTTTTACAGGGAATAGGGATAAAGGTTAGGTATATTCATTCGGATATTGATGCACTTGAAAGAGTTGAAATTTTGAGAGATCTTCGCCTGGGTGATTTTGATGTGCTCGTTGGGGTTAATCTTCTTCGTGAGGGGCTTGACCTTCCGGAGGTTTCACTTGTAGCAATTCTTGATGCTGATAAAGAGGGTTTCCTTCGCTCTGAAAAATCGCTCATTCAGATCGCTGGTAGAACAGCAAGAAATGTTAATGGTAAAGTCATACTTTATGCCGATAGAATTACGAAATCAATGCAGAAAATGATTGATGAAACTAATAGAAGAAGGAAAATTCAAATGGAGTATAACGAAAAACATGGAATTAAGCCTCAAACAGTTTATAAAACAATTGAGGACATACTTGCGACGACAATCGTTGCGGATGTGAAGCCAAAGTATGAGGTTAAAGAGAGAACAAAAATCTCAATTGTCACGGATATAGGCTTTAAATTTATGACACCGGAACAGAGAAGAGAATTGATAGAACAATTGAGGCGTGAAATGATAAAAGCAGCTAAAGACCTTGAATTTGAGAGAGCAGCTGAGATAAGAGATGAAATTCAAAGGTTGATGAGTTTGATGAAAAATTAAAAACAAAACTTCTTCGTTTAATGCTTAAAAAACTACCCTTAATCATCTTGCTTATAATATCTTCATGCTCAAAGAAACCCCAAATGATACCCCAATCGCTTGGGGAATTAAAGCTTGATAAATTTTTGGTTGGGAAAGAGGCAAGAGAATTTATAAATCAAATGCATGTGAGCGGTATGGTTGCTGGTGATAGAAACGAGGTTGGATTTTATTCACTTGATACTTTAAAAGCAGTTCTTTATATCTCAAAGTTTAAAAGTTCTGAAATAGCGGAACAAAAACTTGAGCAAATGTTAATTAAGATTGCTCATGGTGGAACGCCGTTTGTCCTTCATAACCAATTTAGAATTCAAAACAGGGACATTTTTCTTGTTTTTGGCATGGGTCAGTCGCATTATATTTACGCTGATGAAGATAAATTAATATGGCTTTCGGCTGATATGCCAATATCGCTTGAAGTGCTTCATTCATTTTTAAAACAAAAAATGTGAAAGATTTATGTATCAAGTGCTTTCACAAAGTAATATAGGGGCAAAATTAATAAAAAGAGGTAAGGTTCGTGATGTTTATGAGGCGGATGGGTATCTTTTAATAGTTGCGACAGATAGAATTTCGGCATTTGATGTCGTGCTTCCAAACCCAATTCCTTATAAAGGTTATGTTTTGAATCAAATTTCTGTTTTCTGGTTCAAATTTTTAAGTGGTGTTGTAAAGACTCACTTCATAACTGATGATGTTAATTTGTTTCCTGAAATTTTCAAAAAAAGTTATGAGCAGGTTGTTTATCGCTCAATGCTTGTTAAAAAAGCAAAGCCACTTCCAGTTGAGTGCATAGTTAGGGGCTATATATCGGGTTCAGCATGGAAGGAATATAAAAAATATGGCTCGGTTTGTGGAATAAAACTTCCCGAAGGTTTGAGGGAATCGGATAAACTTTCCGAGCCAATTTTCACTCCATCAACGAAAGCTGAAACAGGTCATGATGAAAATATCACTTTTGAAAAAGTTGTAGATTTAATTGGGGGAGAATTAGCTGAAAAGGTTCGTGATTTGAGTTTAAGGATTTATATTGAGGCTGAAGAATACGCGCGCAAAAAGGGTATAATTATAGCAGATACAAAGTTTGAGTTTGGTCTTGATGAGAATGGCGAGTTAATTTTAATTGACGAGGTTTTAACTCCTGATTCATCTCGTTTTTGGCCACTTTCAGAATATGAACCTGGTAAACCCCAGCCCTCATTTGATAAGCAGTATGTTCGTGATTATCTTGAGTCCATAAATTGGGATAAAAAACCGCCAGCGCCGGAACTTCCAGAAGAAGTTATTAAAAAGACAAGAGATAAATATCTTGAAGCATACAGGCTATTGACAGGTGAGGATTTGTTAAAGAAACTGAAAATTTGATATGACTGAGGAGTTTTTGAAAACTTTTGTTATAATTTTTGGTCTTTCTACTTTTATTGTTTATTTGCTGCATAAAATAAAGTTACCCCCTGTCATAGGTTTTTTGCTATCTGGGGTTATAGCTGGACCCTATGGAGTAGGGCTTGTGAGAGATGTCTCTCTTGTTGAGATCTTCGCTGAGATAGGGGTTATTTTGCTTTTATTTGTTCTTGGGATAGAACTTTCACCGACGAAATTATTTGAAATGAAAAGATTTATTTTCCTTGGCGGTGCTTTACAAATTTTGGTTACATTATTTTTTGTTGTGCTTATATCTTTAATTTTTCTAAATTTTAATGTTGCACTTTTTGCGGGGATAGTTATTGCTTTGAGTAGCACTGCAATAGCTTTGAAATATCTTGCTGATAAAGGTGAGATTGATACACCGCATGGGAGGATAACGGTTGGGATTTTGATTTTTCAGGATTTGGTTGCCGTTTTTATAGCTGGATTTATCCCGCTCTTTTCGGGTGGAAATTTAAAAGCCGGTGAATTCACAGTTAAAATTATTTTATCGCTTTTGATTGTGTTTATTGTTTTATGGACTTCACGGAATCTCGTGCCCTTTCTATTTCTTCAGATTGTTAAATTGAAGATAAGGGATCTTTTCATAATTTCGGTTTTATTTTTGTGTTTTAGCGTCGCTCTGCTTATTTCAGAGATCGGTTTTTCACTTGCATTTGGGGCTTTCCTTGCGGGGCTTTTAATTTCTGAATCTGAATATGCACATCAAGTAACTGCTGATATAATTCCCTTCAGGGAAAGTTTTATGGCTGTATTTTTCATATCAATTGGGATGCTTTTTAATGTTGATTTTGTAGGCAAAAATTTGTTAGCGGTGATTCTTATTTCGGCTTTAATTATTTTGATTAAAATAGTTGGTGGGTTCGCAAGTGTTGCGCTTGCTGGTGGTAGTTCAAGGGTAGCTTTGATCTCATCTTTTGCTTTAACCCCAATGAGTGAATTTTCGTTTGTTTTAACTTTGCTTGGAAAGGAAAGCGGTGTTATAAATGACGACTTTTATAATTTTTTTATATCTGCGTCCGTGATAACGATGCTCTTCTCCCCTGTTTTGATGATTTTTGCACCAAGGCTTTCTGAGCTGGTGGGAAAATATGTGAAAATTAGAGGTGAAATTTTTGATGTGGTTGAAAAGGGACAGAACCTTGAAAATCATGTTATAATTGTTGGCTTTGGTTTGAATGGTAAAAATATCGCAAAAGCGTTGAAGGCTATTGGAGTTCCATATGTTGTCGTTGAACTTAATATCTTTACGGTTAAGAAGATGCGTGAAATGGGTGAGCTAATTTATTATGGCGATGGAACAAGTGTTGATGTGTTAAGAAAAGTTGGGATTGGCAAAGCAAGATTAATAATTATAGCGATTTCAGACCCAGCGTCAGCAAGAAAAATTGTCTCGCTCGCACGCTTTGAAAATCCAGATATATACATAATTGTCAGAACAAGGTATGTGTCGGAAATTGACGAATTGAAAAAGCTCGGAGCTGATGAGGTCATCCCAGAGGAATTTGAAACATCAATAGAAATAATATCCCGAGTTTTGAATTATTTTAATTTACCTTTAAATGTTGTGAGAGAATATATAAGCAAGCTGAGAGAAGATGCTTATAAAGCTTTGAGGGTGGCTGAACCTAAAATTGAAAAATTAACTAGTGAGATTGAACTTTTGAAGTATCTCAATATCAAAACCTATATTGTGGGTGTAAATTCAAGAGCAAAGGATAAATCAATTGCGGAGTTAAATTTGAAAGCACAGACAGGTGTTTTGGTAATTGCTGTTCAACGTGGTGATGAAATTTTGGTAAATCCATCTTCTGATTTTGTTTTTAAGGCGGGCGATGTGATGTTTATTATCGGAACTCCAAGGGAAATAGATAAGACAGCTGAGTTTCTTGAAGGATAAAAGGTTAATTTAAGATGAGTCCAAAGTTGGGGAAAATGAGAGTTTATATTGGACTTGTTTTGGCTGTATTTATATTTAACCTTTTAACAATAAGCCCTGTGATTTTTGTGAATTTGGGTTTAAATAAATTTGCGAAGATAATTTACTGTTATTTCAGCCCTTTATGTCACCAGATTGATTCAAGAAGTTTTCATATAAATGGGGTTAAACTTGCGGTTTGCTCAAGGTGTAGTTTAATTTACTTTGGTGCTTTGATCGGCGTTTTAATTTTTCCAATTGTAAATAGACATAATTTTGTAAAAAATGGAAATTTATTGCTCATTGTTGGTCTTCTTCCTTCTGTTGTTGAGTTTTCGCTTGAAAAATTTGTTGGGCTTGAGATTGTAATTTTTAAAGTTTTATCTTCTCTCTTCCTTGGAGGGATAGTGGGTGTGGTGCTGAGCCACCAAATTATTGATATGTTTTCCTCAAAAGGCAAAATTTTTTAGGTATCAACTGGTTGTTCCTAATTTGAGTTTTAAATGTGATTGATTTGGTTTTTTGACATTTGCATTTATCTTGCTTATCTTTAAAGTGTAGAAAAAAAATTTAACACCTATGGATATAAAAATCATTCGTCGTCTTGAGGAAATCGTTGGGAAAGGACGAGTTTTAACTTCAATAGAGAACAGGATAGCCTATTCATACGATGCTACGCCAACATTTGCAAGTTTACCTGATGCTATTGTGATTCCAGAGACGCCCGAACATGTATCACAGGTTTTGAAATTAGCCAATGAGGAAAATTTTATCGTCATCCCTCGGGGTTCTGGAACTGGGTTAAGTGGCGGTGCTGTGCCCTTGCCTAATTCCGTTGTTTTATTAATGAATAGGTGGAGAAGAATTTTAGAAATTGATTCGGAAAATTTAACAGCTTTGGTTGAGCCAGGTGTTATAACCGCGCAACTTCATAAAGAGGTTGAGAAATATGGTTTGTTTTATCCGCCTGACCCTGGTAGCATGACGATTTCAACAATTGGTGGTAATGTAGCTGAAAACGCAGGAGGTTTAAGGGGATTAAAGTATGGCGTTACAAAAAATTATGTTCTTGGGCTTGAGGTTGTGCTTCCAACAGGTGAAATAATAAATGTTGGTGGGAAAAATGTTAAAGATGTCGCCGGATATAATTTAAAAGATGTTTTAATTGGTTCAGAAGGAACGCTTGGCGTTTTTACGAAAATTTTGTTGAAGCTTATACCAAAACCGCAAGCCTCAAAGACAATGCTTGCGTTTTTCAAATCAATAAGGGAAGCTGGAAAGACCGTTGCAGATATAATCGCAAATCACATCATGCCAGCAACGCTTGAATTTCTTGATAACACAACGATAAAATGCGTTGAAGATTATGCTCACCTTGGTTTGCCAGTAAATGCTGGGGCTTTGCTTCTGATTGAGGTGGATGGACATCCGGTTCAAGTTGAGGAGGAAGCAGAGAAAATAGTAAAGATCTGTGTTAAGAATAACGCAACGGATTATAAACTTGCAAAATCGGAAGATGAAGCCTTAAAGCTAAAAACCGCAAGGCGTGCTGCGTTTGCGGCGCTTGCTCGTGTTAAACCAACCACAATACTTGAAGATGCAACTGTTCCAAGGAGTTTTGTCCCAGAAATGGTTGAGAAAATTCAAGAGATAGCGGGTAAGTATCAAATTATTATCGGAAATTTTGGTCATGCTGGAGATGGGAATCTTCATCCAACCGCATTGACGGATGAAAGAGATAAGGAGGAAATGAAAAAAGTTGAGATGGCTTTTGAGGAGATTTTTAATTATGCCATCAAACTTGGCGGGACAATCACAGGTGAGCACGGAGTTGGTCTTGCAAAGAAGAGATTTCTTGAAAAACAGTTCAACAAACCAGCGATTGAATTTATGAAGAACATCAAGAGAGTTCTTGATCCAAATGGAATTTTAAACACGGGTAAAATTTTTGACCTCAAACCACGATGTGAAGGACGCCTTCCAATATCAAGGGAAGAAATTGATAAATATAGCGATTTATGGGTTTAACAAAAAGGGTTTCTTTAATGGATCTAAAAATCCCATCTGAACTCATCGTTCAGTGTATGCATTGCGGGATGTGTCTTCCTGTTTGCCCAACTTATAATTTAACTTTACTTGAAAAGTCATCGCCAAGGGGAAGAATACGACTTATTAAAGAGGTTGAGGACGGAAACTTGCCTATGACAGACGATTTTGTTGATGAGATGTATTTTTGTCTTGACTGTCAAGCATGCCAGAGTGTTTGCCCCGCAGGTGTTCAATACGGGAAACTTGTTGAATCAGCAAGAATAAAAGCTTTTATGCTTGGGAAGGATAAGCAAGTTTTGATTAAAAAATTGATCTTTAGATTTGTTTTCGCTTCAAATTTTGTTTTCAAATTTTTTGCGAGGTTGATGGGATTGTATCAAAAAACTTTAAGACGATTCATTTATAAAATTATCCCAGATCGTTTGCGGAGAATAGAAGAACTTGCCCCTATGATCTCAAATAAGTTTTCAGATGAAGTTTTGCCTGAAGTTTTAAAACCAAATGGGGAGGTAAAATATAAAGTTGGTTTTTTAACGGGTTGTTTTATGAATGTTATGTATTCGGGAATCAACATTGATTCTATTGAGGTGTTGCTTGAAAATGGATGTGAAGTTTATATCCCCAAAAAACAAGTCTGTTGCGGTTCTGTTATGGCTCATTATGGAGACATTGAAATGGCAAGAAGACTTGCAAGGAAAAATGTGATTGAGTTTTCAAGATATGAACTTGATGCAATAGTTGTGAATTCAGCAGGATGCGGGGCTTTTATGAAAGAATATGGTGAACTATTTAAAGAGGACAAAGATAAAACTTTGAGTGAGAAAGCCGAACATATAAGCAAGATAGTAAAAGATATCAATGAGTTTCTCTGTGAAATTGATTTCAAAAAGCCAGAAGTTGAACTTGATTTAAAAGTTACATACCACGACGCTTGCCATCTTGCACATACACAAAAGATAACCGCACAACCAAGAACATTAATAAAGTCAATCCCTGGCGTTAAACTTGTTGAATTAAATGAATCTACATGGTGTTGCGGAAGCGCAGGAATTTATAACATTCTCAGATATGACGATTCAATGAAGATACTTGACCGAAAGATAAAGAACATACTTGAAACGAAAGCTGAAATTGTTTTAACCGCTAACCCCGGTTGTCATGCGCAGATTGAATACGGACTTAAAAAAGCGAAAGCAGATATAAAAGTTATGCATCCTGTTTCCTTGCTAAACATTGCTTATAAAATGATGAAATCTTCTGGGAATTTTGCGGTAATTAACTATAATGAAGCGTTTAAGAATCGGGAATAAAAAAGGAGGATAGAAGTTGATACCGCTTAAAGATACAATACCATCGCAGAGGTATCCAATTGTCACTGTAACTTTAATTATTCTTAATGTTTTTGCATTTTTGTTTGAGCTTTCGCTCGGGGAAGATTTGTCTGGTTTTTTTGATCTTTTTGGTGTGGTTCCCGCAACTTATTTTGAGTTAAAAGAATCTGGAGCACCTTTTTGGTTAATTTACTATCCATTTTTAACATCAATGTTCTTGCACGGTGGATGGATGCATTTAATTGGGAATATGATTTATCTTTGGGTTTTTGGTGATAATGTTGAGGATAGGATGGGGCATTTGAGGTTTTTTGTATTTTATATTCTTTGTGGAGTTTTTGCATCCTTTGCCCATGTTTATACTAATCCTCACTCTGAAGTTCCAGCTGTTGGCGCAAGTGGTGCAATATCTGGGGTTCTTGGGGCTTATTTTCTTCTTTTCCCTCATTCAAGGGTTATAACTTTAATTCCAATTTTTTTCTTCTTTGATTTGATTGAGGTTTCAGCTTTTGTTTTTCTTGGCTTGTGGTTTTTGATTCAATTTTTCAATGGAGTTGCTTCGCTTGGTGCTGCAACTTATGCGACATCTGGTGGGGTTGCTTGGTGGGCTCATATAGGTGGATTTGTTGCTGGGTTTTTGCTTTCGTTTGCTTTCATAAGGAGAGGTCGGTATTAAAATCAAAAACTCAAAAGGAGGCAGATATGATAATCAAATCTGAAAAACAGTTGAAAGAGCTGAAAAATTACCAGCCTAAATCATGCCTCGTTTCCTCACTTTACCTCAATACGGATGGAAGCAAATTTTCAAAAAAGGAAATTGAGGTAATATTCAAGGATCTTGTAAAAGAGAAAAGAATTGAGGCAACTGAAGATGTGCTTCAAGATATAAGGAAAATGGAACAATATATTTCACAAAATCTTGACATAGTGAGAACGAAAGGGATAGTGATATTTTCGTGCAGTAAGGAAAATTTCTGGCAAGTTTATGAATTAAATGTTTCCCCGCCGAATTTGTTTGTCATTGATAAAAATCCATACATTCGCCCTCTTTTGATAATAACTTCAAAACTTCATAAAATTTATACGGTCATATTTGACCATCGCAAGGCTAAAATTTTTGAAATTTTCGGGAACGAGATAATTTTAAAAGAAGAGATTTACGATGAAACACCTAAAAGGGTTAAAATTGCTGGCTATCACGGGTTTGATGAATCAAGGGTGACGGAATATCAAGAAAACAAAATTGTTGAACATTACAAAAAAATTGCGAATAGATTGCTTGAGTTTTACCAAAGTGAGAAATTTGATGTTCTCTTCATCGGTGCAAAGCAACAAGATGTTAATTTATTTGTTGAGCAACTTCATCCTTATTTGGAAAAAGTTTATAGCGGCTCATTTAATCTTCCAATAGACGCAAAGGAAAGCGATATCTTGAAAAAAACGCTTGAACTTGAAATGAAACTTGAAGTTGAAAAAGAGAAAAAGATAATTGAGCAAATCAAAACACATGCACATTCAAGGACATCGGAGATGGCAGTGATTGGGATTAAGGATACGATAAGGGCATTGAACGAGTCAAATGTGAGCAAACTTGTCTTTAATCTTAATTTTTCTTATTCGGGAAAATATTGTAACTCCTGCAACTATCTCGCCTTGAAAGAAGACAAATGTCCAAATTGTGGAACAAATCTTATCCGTGTGCCGAATATAATTTTTAAAGTAATTGATGTAGCGGTTGAAAAGAATTCTGAAATTTATCCGATTTTTTACTCGGACGCATTAAATCAGGAAGGGATTGGCGCTGTGTTGAGACATAAAGGGATTACAAAAACAACAATTTAAAAAATAAAGCAAAACAATGTTTTGAAGATAAAGTGTGTAATTTTTGACCTTGATGGGACAATTGCACAAACGAATGAATTAATTTTTGAAACCTTCAATTACATATCTCAAAAGTATACGGGAAGAAAATTTTCAAACGAAGAAATACCCATTCTTTTTTTCGGTCCACCTGAAGAGGGTGGGATAAGGAAATTATTACAGTTTTTTTCAAGCAACGAGGAAGTCCTCAAAAATCTTGACTCTTTTACAGAATCTGCTGTAAGAGAGTTCTACTCATATTATGAGCGAAATCATGATAAGGCAAAGGTTTATGCTGGGATAAAGGATTTACTTTCGTTTTTGAAAGAGAAGGGGATAAAACTTGCCATCTTCACGGGAAAAGGCAAGGTTACAACTTCTATCACTTTGAGAAAACTTGGAATTGAAAAGTTTTTTGATGTTGTGATAACAGGGGATGATGTAAAACAACATAAACCATCTGGCGAGGGAATTAGAAAAATTATTGACATTCTCGGGTTAAAACCTGATGAAGTTATACTTGTCGGGGATGCCGTAAGCGATGTTAAGGCAGGAAAGGAAGCAGGCGTTAAAATTATATCGGCTCTTTGGGATTCTTACGGAAAGGAAAAGGTTATAGAGTTAAAGCCCGATTTTGTGGTTTACTCTGTTGATGAACTTAAGAAATTACTTGACGAATTGATCTCTGCACCCGAAGAGAAAAACAAAAATATCTTATGGTGTTTTTTGCTTTCCTTTTTACTCCTTACGAATTTTTTATTTACTCAGGATGATTTTGAAATTAAGGGTTTAAGAGTTTATAGTTATGAAGATGAAATTTATCCCCCAATTATAGTCAGATATGATACGCTATGGAATGGAGAGCCTAATACAATGAATGACTATATTGTCATTGAGTTTGATGTTAAATGTGCATCTTTGCCTGATATTGGCATTCGCTTTTATCACTGTGATAGGAACTGGAGAAAGACAGAAAATATATTCGTTCAGAGTTTTTTCCACAGCAAAACTCTTTATCTAAATTACGCAACTGCTGAAAAAGGAATAAAAGGTTATAATTATCACTTCAAAAATGTTTTCCCGGATCCCGATGGGATCGTTCAATTTCCATATTCTGGAAATTATATTTTTGAGATTTACAACACGAAAGCAGATACGGTCATCTATGCAAGTGGGAGATTTATAGTGGTTGATAAGTTAACGGAGGTGAGAGCGAGGTTAAGTAAAGTTTTACTTGGTGAGATGGCAGATTTTAAAAATTATGTCAATCAAATTGACATTGAGGTTGATGTCCCTGACTCGTTGAACTGGTATTATATCACAACAGTGGATGTTTATGAAAATTGGAAAATTTTTTATCCTTATGCGATTGATTTCGGTGAGAGAAAAAAATATACCTATGTGAGTGGTTTTCCGTCAAAGACAAGAATTTTTAAAATTTGGAAGATTTTTCCCTTGAATGAATACAGACAGATTGATTTGAGAAATGAGAAAATCTATCCTAATGGTCAGCCTGTGATACCGATTGGAGGAATTGATAAGGTGAGAAAGTTCTGGCAAGGTGAAAGGGATATGGATGGAGGTTGTAAAGTGGTTGAGGAAGGGATGTATTCGGAATATCTTGAGGTCATCTTTCGGCTTGAGATTGACAGGGAAACTGAACAGAAGATAAAGGGTGATATTTATATCGTCGGCGCTTTCAATAATTGGAAACCAGAAAAGGAAGATGTTTTAAAATATGATCCAGCTGGAAATTATTACTTTGTCAAGAAATGGCTTAAGCGTGGAATTTATGATTATCAATATGTCATTGGTTATTACGATTATACCAAAGATGAGGTCGTTGTGGTTGATTGGCTTGGACTTGAAGGAAATGATTGGCAGACGAGCAATTCTTACTATATTGTTGTTTATTACAAAGATCCGCAATTTGGTGGATTTGATAGAATAATTGGTTTTACAAAAATTAAGGGTTAAGAGATTATGGGAAAGGTTGATATTGGGGTTATAGGCGTTGGTTATCTTGGTAGCATTCACGCAAGAATTCTTTCAAAAATTTCGTCTGCAAATTTTGTGGGTGTATATGACATAAATGAGCAAAGGGCGAAGCAAGTTGCAAACGAAACTGGCGTTAAAAGTTTTGCAACGCTTGATGAACTGCTTGACAATGTAAAAGCAGTTGTGATAGCAACCCCGACGACAACGCATCGGGAGATAGCGCTTTATTGTTTGATGCGTGGAATTCACACTTTTATTGAGAAACCCATAACGGATGATGTGGCTGGAGCAGATGAAATAATAAAAGTTGCCCGAGAAAAAAATCTTAAAGTCCAAGTTGGGCATGTTGAAAGATTCAACCCTGCTTTGCTTTCGCTTGCGGACTATAAAATTAGCCCTGTTTTCATTGAAACGCATCGCCTTGCGCAGTTTAAGCCAAGGGGAACAGATGTAGCTGTGATACTTGATTTGATGATTCATGATATTGATATAATTTTAAATCTTGTTAAAAGCGAAATTGAAGAAATAAAAGCAAGTGGTGTTGCTGTGATTTCTGATTCAATTGATATAGCAAATGCGAGAATACAGTTTAAAAATGGATGTGTTGCAAATGTCACAGCGAGCAGGATTTCAAGAAAAAATGAAAGAAAGATGAGGATTTTTCAAAGAGACGCTTACATTTCAATTGATTTTCTTCAAGGTGTGGCTGAGATATTTCGTCTTATTGATGAGGAAAACAGCGATGAAAATCTTAAACCAACTATTCTGCTTGGTAAAATTGAAGAGGGTGCGAAAAAAAGAAAAATTGTTTATGAACAGTTAGAGATAAAAGATGTTAATCCAATTGAGATGGAACTTGTTGCGTTTATTGATGCGATAGTTCATGATAAGCCAACGCCAGTAAGTGCGGAAGATGGAAAACTTTCACTTGAAGTTGCGTTTAAAATTATTGAAGAAGTTGAGAAACAACAAAAAATTGTAAAAGAAAAAATGTCGCTTGATATTTAAAAACTAAATTTAAAACAAAGTTTAAACTGCTTACTTCTATGGATATATTTCGTGATGTAATTGAAATAGAAGATGAGGTTGTTAAGTTAGTTGGAAAAATTGCGGATGAAAATAACTTTGAAGCATATGTCGTTGGTGGATATGTGCGTGATCTTTTTCTTGGCAAAGAAGTCAAAGATGTTGATTTTCTTGTGATAGGGGAGGGGATAAAATTTGCAAGGATTGTCGCAAAGCATTTTAGAAAAAAAGTTACAATCTACGAGCAATTCAGAACAGCAATGATAGCGCTTGAGGATAGGAAAATTGAATTTGTTGGGGCAAGGAAAGAAAGTTACCGCAGGGATTCAAGAAAACCAATCGTTGAAAGTGGAAGTCTTGAAGATGACCTTGCAAGAAGGGATTTCACAATAAATGCGATCGCAGTTTCAATAAATGAGAAAACATTTGGCAAAGTTATAGACCCGTATAACGGAAGGAAGGATCTGATTGACAAGATAATAAGAACTCCGCTTGATCCCGAGAAGACATTTGATGATGACCCTTTACGAATGATGAGGGCGGTAAGATTTGCGTGTCAACTTAACTTCACAATAGAGGAAGGGACGCTTTCGGCGATAAAGAAGATGAAGGATCGTTTAATCATTGTTTCACAGGAGAGGATCACGGATGAGTTTTTGAAGATAATGCAATCGCCGAAGCCATCAATTGGGTTGAGATTAATGCAGGAAACCAGCCTCATGAGCGTCGTTTTACCCGAGGTTGCGGAACTTGAAGGAACTGAACAAAGGACGCCTTATCATCATAAGGATGTTTTTCAACATACCTGTCAGGTTGTTGATAATCTTGCTGGGGTAACAGATAATGTCTGGCTTCGGCTTGCTGGTTTGTTTCATGATATAGCAAAACCAAAAACAAAGGCATTTAAAGAGGGTGTTGGATGGACTTTTTATGGGCACGATGTTCTCGGTGCGAAAATGGTTCGCTCAATTTTTAGAAGAATGAAACTTCCAATAGATAAATCAAAATATGTTGAAAAACTTGTTCGTCTTCATCTTCGCCCAATGGCGCTTGTGGATGAAAATGTGACGGATTCCGCAATTAGAAGATTGATCGTTCAAGCAGGTGAAGACCTTGATGACCTTATAAAACTTTGCAGAGCTGACATTACAACCCGAAATCCAAAACTTGTGGAAGAATATTCACGCAATTATGATATAGTTGTTCAGAAAATTAAAGAAGTTGAAGAAAAAGACAGATTGAGGGCATTTAAATCACCCGTGGATGGGAACGAGATAATGCAAGCGCTCGGTTTGAATCCTGGACCCCTTGTTGGTCGTCTAAAAAAAGCGATAGAAGAAGCTATACTTGAAGGAGTAATTCCAAATGAACATGATGCTGCCTTTGATTATTTAATGAAAATAAAAGATCAAATAATCGCTGAATATGAATCTGAAAAAAGAGCACATTCTGATTAAATTACTTTTCTTAACCTTGATATTTAATAATTTTTCAGCTGGGCATAATTCTCAGAACAAAACTGCTGTAGCAATAAAAGTCAATGAAGAAATTAAGGTTGACGGTGTCCTTTCCGAATCGGCATGGGAGAAGGCAGTGTCTATTTCGGATTTCGTTCAACTTGACCCGTATGAAGGCGAAAATCCAACCGAGAAGACCGAAGTTAAAATTTTATATGATGATAAGGCTATTTATTTTGGATTTATGCTTTATGATTCGGAACCCTCAAAAATAACCGCACGACTGACAAGAAGAGATAGGGATATTGAATCAGATAAAATCAATATAATACTTGACACATTTCACGATCATAAAACTGCTTATTTCTTTTCTGTAAATTCCGCAGGTGTCAGGGTTGACGGTATAATTACAGGCGATGGTTCAAGATTTGATACTGAATGGGATGGAATATGGGAAGCTGATGTTATGATAAGTGAAGTTGGGTGGGTGTGTGAGGTTAAAATTCCATTTGCAACCTTGAGATTTGCTGATGGTAAAGAGTGGGGTGTTAACTTTGAAAGATACATAAGCAGAAAAAAGGAACTAATCCAATGGGCTTTGATCTCAAAAAGAGAAACTGGAAGGGTATCAAAAATTGGACATCTTGTGGGATTAAATGAAATTAGCTCGCCGAAAGGCATTGAAATTTATCCTTACGCTGCTCCAAAACTTATATTTTCACCTGAAGCGGAGTTTAATGCTAAAACAAAGGATTTCAAGTTTGATTTTGGTGTTGATTTAAGATATAAGATAACAAATGATTTTGTTTTGAATGCAACATTTAACCCTGATTTCAGTCAAGTTGAGGCGGATCAGGTTGTTTTAAACTTGACAACTTATGAAACATTTTATCCCGAGAAAAGACAATTTTTCACAGATGGTTCTCAATTTTTTAGCTTTGGTGCGCCGGGAGGTAGGGGTGGTGGAAGAAGGTTTGGAGGTATGCAAATATTCTATTCACGAAGGATAGGGAAAAGACCATCTGGATTTCCAAATGTTCCAGATGGCGGGAGAATTGTTTATTATCCTGAAAAAACAAAAATTATAGGTGCGGTTAAGTTAACAGGGAAAACTCAAGATGGAATTTCAATTGGTTTTATAAATGCTCTAACAAGTGCTGAAAAAGCTGTAGTAAGTGATTCGCTTGGGCGTGAGTTTAAAGTTACGGTTGAGCCGTTTGCAAATTACTCTGTTCTTCGTTTTCAAAAGGATATAATGAATAATTCTGCGTTTGGAATGATATTAACAAATGTATCAAGGGATGGGGCAACCCCAAGTGTAACTGGTGGATTTGATTGGGGTTTGAGGTTTGTAAATAATACATATGCCTTTGATGGATTCCTTGCTTTTTCAAAAACATCAAGAAATAATGGGAAACCAGCAACCGCAGGCAGATTTTCAATTGCAAAAATAGCAGGTGAAAGTTTCCTTTATTCAACAAGTTATGACTATACAGCAAAGGGATTCTATATAAACGATGTCGGATTTTTTTCACGAGATAATGATCATGGGGGATCAACGGAGTTGAGATTTAAGCAGGACATTCAACCATTTTGGATAATAAGACGCTATTACGCTGGCGTTAGGTATAATTACAGATGGAATTTTGATGGTGCTATGATTATGCGTGGGATCGGCTTTGATCAAATGATTGAGTTTTTAAATTATTGGACTTTTTCAACTTTTGGTTTTTATAGTCCGTGGAAAGTTTATGATGATAGGGAAACAAGAGGAAACGGACTTTATCTTGGAAAGGACAGATATAATGTTAATTTTTCATTGCGAACTGATTCAAGAAAAAGCGTGATATTTGATTTTGAATATGGATTTGGGAAATGGGGTCTTAAAGAAAAAGAAGATATTAAAAGATGGCAAAACCGATATGAGATAAGCATAATATTCAGACCAGTTGATTGGATAGATTTTGAAATAGGAAGCCAATTTAGATTTGTTAGAAATGAGGAAGCATGGGTTGAAAATATAGCAAATGACGAAGGAACAATAAGCATTTTTGGGGATAGATCAACAGATGAATTTGATCTTACATTAAGGGGGACTGTGACATTTACACGGGACTTAACATTTCAAGTTTATGCTCAAACCTTTGTTGCGAAAGGACATTATGAAAACTTCAAAGTTTTAAAAACTCCCGAGAGCCTTGTGCCATATAATTATACAGGAAATCCCGATTTTAATTCGCAATCGTTTAATTTAAATTTTATAGTTCGCTGGGAGTATAAACCCGGGAGCGCTTTATATTTCGTCATCACTCAGTCAAGAAATGGTAAAGATGATAATTATTTTAGAAGCTTGCGCAATGATATCATTCAAACATTCAAAACCCCAGCAATTAGCGGAATTTATCTTAAAATAACTCACGGATTAATAATTTAAAAATGGAGGTGAAAAACATGAGGAAAATCATATTTTCTCTCATTATGATTTTTTTATCTTTTTCTTTGCTTTGCGCTCAGGTGCAGAAGAAAAAGTTCACGATTCGGGATATGCTTTCAATCAATGTCCCCTCTCAAATTGATATTTCCCCCGATGGGAAAAATATCGTTTTCGTGCTTTCAAAGGTTGATTTTGAGGAAAGTAAATATAACACAGACCTTTACATTATTTCAAGCGATGGTGGTGAAGTTAGGCAACTAACTTTTTCAAAAGAAAATGAGAGAAATCCAAAATTTTCACCAGATGGTAAGTTTATAGCTTTCATTTCAAATCGTAAAGCGAACGCCGATGAAAAGGAAACAAAAGAACAAATATGGCTTCTTCCTGTTGATGGTGGTGAAGCCTATAAATTGACAAATTCACCTGAAGGCGTCATCTCATTTCAATGGTTGCCTGATTCTAAAGGTATACTTTATCTAACGCAGGAAACACTTCCAAAACCAGAAAAAGAAAAAAAGGAAAGGGATAAAAAATTAAAATTTGACCCGACAATTGTTGACAGGGAAAAATACCGGAAGGAGTTTTATATAATTGATGTTAAAACGAAGAAAGAGAGAAAAATTTTCACGGGGGATTACGGAATTGACCAATTTGATGTTTCACCAGATGGCAAGTTAATCGTTTATAATACAAATTACACGGGCGATATTGATGATAGCAAGAAATTTGATCTTTGGATTTTAGAAATTGAAACAGGTAAATCAAAGCAACTCACAAAAAGACCTGGGGGTGAGAGACAACCTAAATGGTCACCGGATGGGAGATATATCGCATTTGTTGCTGATCTTGACCCAAAATTTACATACTCTCAGGAAGAGCTTTTCATCGTTGACCCACAAACGGGCGATCTTAAAATTTTAACAGAAAATTTTGACGTTGGGATTGTTGGATATGAGTTTTCAAGATCTGAGCCCGGGGTAATTTATGCGAGAACCGCAAGCGGGGTTTATACGCATATTTATACAGTTTCAATTGATGGGAAGGTAAAGGAATTTCTCGGTGGTGAAAAAGTTTTCGGCGATATTGCTGTATCTGATAAAGTTATTTCATTTTTAATTGAAGATAAATATAATGCCCCAGATATATATGTTTTTAAGAATGGGGAATTGAAAAAGCTAACAAACCTAAATCCACAGCTTGAAAACTTTACATTTGGAGAGCAAACAGTAATAAGATGGAAAAGTTTTGACGGATGGACAATTGAAGGAATACTTGTAAAGCCAGTTAATTTTGAAACGGGTAAGAGATATCCTATGCTTGTTGCAGTCCATGGCGGACCTTATGGAAGGATTCAAAACACACTTCGTCAGTATTACAATCTTCAGGTGTGGGCAAATGAAGGTTATCTTGTATTCGCACCAAATTTCAGAGGAAGCTCTGGATATACAAACAAATTTGGAATTTCAAACTTTAAAGACCTCGGCGGTGGCGATTTCAAAGATATAATGACAGGGATTGATTACATAGTGAAAGAGCTTAAAATTGCTGATGAAAATAAACTTGGCATATTTGGCGGAAGCTATGGTGGCTATATGACAAATTGGGCTATAACTCAAACAGACAGATTCAAAGCTGCTGTTTCAATGTTCGGGATATTTAACTTGATTACTGATTATAGCAATTCATATCTGCCAAGCTGGGAACCAGATTATCTTGGCGATTATTATTGGAATAACCTTAAAATTTATCTTGAACGTTCACCGTTTTATTATGTTAAAAACATTAAAACGCCTGTTTTAATCATGCACGGAGATGAAGATCCCAACACCTTCATAAGTAATTCAAAGGAAATGTATCAAGCGTTGAAGCATCTTGGCAAAACAGTTGAATTTGTTCGCTATCCACGGGAAGCTCATGGCTTCAGGGAGCCAAATCATAGAATAGATGAGTTTTATCGGTGTCTTGAATGGTTCAATAAATATCTTCTTGGAATTGAACCAGATAAAAAGCCAATTGTCCGAGTTGATGAATGGGTTAGGGCAGATGGATGGGAGATAAAAATCGTAAAGGTGAACAAAAATGTAAATTATTCAGGTTTTGATACGACGAGAAAATTCGTTGAAATTGAACTTCTTTTCAAAGCAGGTGAGAACGCAAAGCCATTTGAAATAACAGTTGCAAGCGACTTTACACTTTTTGACTTGGCAGGGAACAAGGTGAGTTCATCGGGAATTCCCGTTGAGGTCAGTGGGGTTAAAGGATTATTAACTGGCGATATAAAAACAACCCTTGAAGCGAAGGGGGAAAATCGCTATTATCCGCTAAAGCTTGCCTTTGATGTGGTAAATTTGAAAGGTGAGATGAAATTTAAAATTTCAAAGTTTCCGCAGTTTGAGTTTCTTATTGATTAAAAATCAAAAAATGGGCACACCGCTCAAGGTGTGCCCGTTTAAAGCTTTAAAAACTGTATTTAACCTTTAAATAAATCTCGTCCCTGTCACTTAACTTGCTAAAAGTCGTCTTTCCTTTGCCATCAATTATCCTTCCACCGATTATAAATTCCAGGTTATCAACGGGGTTATAGGTTATCTGCGGATTATAGATGAAAGCATAATTGCTCTTAATGTTTTTCAGAGCCTTGAACTCAGCTCCACCACTTAAGAAGTTAACTTTTAACCTATCGTTCATAAATTTCCTTTCAAAATTGAAGACGATATAATTTTTTAAATTTTCCCGACCGCGCTCGTGGAGAAAACCATGAAGATATTGAACATTAGCGTAGATCCCGTTTTTAAATGTATAATCAAGTCCAAAGACAAACCTTGTATAATTTTTCTTGTCAAGAATTTTATTAAATGTGGTATATTGTGGTGTTTTAATTGCTATTTCAAGGTTAACTTCCTCAGGATAAAATATCCCAGCTTCGCCCCAGATGCCCACTCCCTTTATATCGCCTGTAAAATCAAAGCCTATGATTTTCATTCTTGGGAAGAAAAGATAAACCGAGTCAGGAACAGATCTATCCGACGGCATCGGCATAAAAGAGTAGATAGTCTTGTAAGGTATTGGAATATCATCCCTGCCATAGACATAACTTATTGAAAAGTCAAAACCTAAAATATCTTGCTTTGATATCTTCAAACCCAATTTTGAACTTTCTTTGAGTGATGATTCGGGATTTTGAATTTTGATTTTTTCATAGAGCTCTTCAAGATTGGGAAAATCCGTGGTGAAAAATTCGTCGGCAAAAATTTTAACCCAATTTCCTCTTGGTAAGACAGCGGGGGTAAAAGTTGGGATGAAAACTGAAGTGATTGTGAAGCTCCCAGCGTAATATGAAAGTTTAATTGCATTTGAACCAAGATGTCGCCCATAGTCCCAGATATCTTCAAGGTCATCTGGGTTCAGATTATCTGTTGGATTTAGTTTATCCGCAGTTCCCCATGCGATTCTTTGCCTTCCGATTTTTAAATCAAGATTGTCAATTAAAAAATCTTTCACATCAACATAAGCTTCGCGAATCTCAATGTTAACTGGTTCAACATAATTCTTATCCGAAAGATCAGATAATTTCTTTACAGCGCTTGAACCAAAATTCCTCAGCCATATTTCAGAGAAAAATTTTATCCTTTCAAATTCAACTTGACCTGTTAGATTAAGGCGATATTCTTCCCAAGATATTGTTTTATCTTTTAATTTTATTCTGTCATCTGTTTGGATGTATCCGTTAATTTGAAGGTTTTGTGAGATCGTAAGTGAGATTGAAAGAAAAAACAGCGTTAAAATTTTAATGCTTCTCATATTCCTGTTGGAATTTAATTTGTTTTTAAAGGTGGGTTCCATCCACTTTTTTCCCATTTTGAAAGTTCAAGCCGAACAACGCCAAGAAATGTATTAAATGTTGCTTTGATCGGAACCCTTGCCCAATCATCTGACAGCCATCCACTGAACTCACCCGTTATCCCAGCAAGCTCTTTGCTTACAAACGATGCATACCCGTTAAATTCAATCGTTTGAATTTCTGAATCAACCGATGAAATCTTAACAATCTCTTTTTTTTCAGGAAAGTCAAATCTCACATTTTCAATTCTAACGATAAATGGAGGTCGCTCAAATTTTTCCTCAGTTGCAAATAAAAGGGGAAGGTAAACCATAACCCCTGTACCGCATAGTTTTCTCGCTGCGAAAAAGGCTGTTATTCCATGGTAGTATCTATCAGGACGAGAAATTGACTTTTGCCCAATAATCTCACCATTTCTCATATCAAACTGCCTTGCGATTATCCCATTCCCTTCCCTTGAAAAAACAGTTTTGAGTGGAACGCCACTTTTGACTTCATAGACATTAAGGTAGCTATCAAACAGGTTCTCTTTGTGAAATTTGCTTTCAAATGTATAGTTTACACTTACAAAGAAGATGTAGGGATTTGATTCAACATGAATTTTTGAATAAACGCTATCCCCCTCAACCCTTGTCCATACCCTTATCTTTCCAAGGTTTAAAAACTTCCAATAGACATCATACTCAAGGTACTCTGAACTGAATTTAAAATTATCTGCTGTCAAGTTGGTTAAGAGGCACAGTTTTAAAAAGATAAACGATAAAATGAATTTCATTTCACCGCTCAAGATTTCTTAGTGTGAAGATGTCATCTTTTAAGTTTGTGTCAAATTTGATATCTTCAAGGACAAGCTTTGTCGTATGGTTTTTTGTAACATCTTTCATTTCGGTTTCAAGCGCAACCCAGTAATTGCCAATTTTCTCAATTTTCCTTCTCGTTAGAATTTTACATAAGTTTCCCGCTTTGTCATAATATTCAATTTTTTCAGGATAGAAGTTGTCAACTCGGGCATACATGATAAGCTTTGAGTAATCACTTGTTCTCCCTTTTCTTGGTGTTAATTTCAAAACATAGTGAGTTTCATCTTTTCTTAAAAGTTCTGGTTCCCACTTTTCTGAATAGGTTAATGCTTCCATATCTTCATATGTGAAATCAGTTCCAGCGAAGTTTTGGTTTTTAATATGTGAGGCAATCCTTCTGCTCTTTTTGAAAGCGGGAAGATAAACATAATTTACATCCTCAGGTAGCGACAAAAAACCAATTCCTCTTATGTCCGCTGGCTCTGTAAATTTAACCAACCTCTTATTCGTTCCCTTCTGATACATCAAAGCTTCACGATGGGTTTCCCTGCCATTTTTGTCAATTAATGTGACCTTTGATTTATAAAATTGGTCCTTTGGAGCGTATGATACTTCATCAACCTTTTTCAAAATTTCAATTGCGCTAAGCTGTGCAAGTAATGTGTTAAAGGATAGAACTAAAATTAAAGTATAAATCAGGTAACGCATATCTCGCTTTTTCTTTTTGTTTTAACTTAGTTCAACATGTGTTTCAAGTTCAACTTTTTTGAGAGACTTTTTCAAAAATCGTGGTTTCAGAGTTAAAATGAGTGCAGGAAGCAAAATGAGAGTTGCCCCACCTGATAAAAACATCGTCAGCAGAATCATTATCCCAAACCTTTGCAATGGTATGACGCTTGCAAAAATTAAAACTGTAAAACCAAGCGCAACTGAGAAAACATTTATTAAAATTGCAGTCCCAGTTGTCTCAAAAACTTTGCTTATGGCTTCTTCAAATGAATAGCTTTCTTTAATTTCAACTTTCAACCTGTTGATGAAATGAATTGAATAATCAATTCCCATCCCAAGAGAAACACTTGCAATTAAAACGGTTGCAATGTCAAGTGGAATTCCGTAATATCCCATAAATCCATAGGCGACAACAATGGTCAGTGAAATTGGTATAATTCCAATTAGTCCTCCAAGGAATGTTTTCATCTGTAATATCATTATCAAAAAGACGAAAATGAGAGCAAAGATTAAACTTTGTATTTGGCTTTTAATTATAGCATCGTCAAGGTGCTTATAAATCAATGGCATACCAGTTTGTTCAAATTTGATATCAATTTCTTTATCGGGGATTGAATTAAAATAATTCTGAATCTTTTGAACGAGGTTTGAGACTTTGTTTGAACTTGCGTAAGTCACCATCGCTTGAATAATGGCTTCATCTTTGTCTGGGGAAACAAGTTGGCTAAAAATTTCTTCGTTTTCTATTAAAAACATTAAATTCGCTATTTTCTCCCTTGTTTCGGGAAGTTTTCTCCCCTCGCCCATCACATAGTTCATCTCTTCAATTATATCTGCTATTGATTGTGGGTTATGAACATCTTCAAGGTTTTTGAGAAAGTCTTCAACTTTTTTGATCTCGTTCAAAATTTTTGGATCTTGCACATCCCCTTTGATAAGGATGTAAAGAGGCAGTGAACCACCAAAGTTTCTCTTGAGCATTTCCTCTGTAGCCCTGACATTCGTTTCTGGCTTAAAGTATTCAATTATGCTCACCTCACGGCTGATTTTTAAAATTCCAATAGTTCCGAATATGACAACTAAAACTGTGAAAATCAAAATAAAATGTCTGAACCTTGAGATCATCTTTGTAATTTTTACTACAAATTTTCTATCTCCTTGAGTTTCCAAAACCCTTCCGAGTTTTCGTTCGTGCTTTAAAAGTGAGAGAATTGATGGGATTAATGTAAGCGATATGATAAGGGAAAAGAAAACGCCAATGCTTGTGAAGATTCCAAATTCTTTTATCATTGTTAAGTAAGAACCCGAAACAAAGGATAAAAAACCGGCAATTGTTGTGATCCCTGCAAGAAAAACAGGTAAAGCAATTTCGGAGAGGGCAACTTTCGCCCTTTCCTTCGGATGGAGTATGTTTATGTCTTCTCTAAATTTATTCACGATGTGAATTCCATACGCACTTCCAATTGCTGTTAAAATTACGGGTATTGAATTTGAAATTATCGTCAAGGGTATATTCAAAGCTGACATCAATCCAAGCGTCCATATTATGCTCATCACAACGCAGAGAGATGGTAAGATAACTCCTCTTAAGTTTCTAAAGCTGATTAACAAGATTAAAATCATCACTATGCCGACAAACGGTGTTAATATCTTTAAATCGTCAATTATAAGTTTGTTCATATCAACCATTTGGAAGGGCAATCCACCGTAATATACTTTGCCGTTTATCTTTTCCCCTTCAACTTCCTTTTTTATCTTCTTTGCAACCTCTGCCTTATCCACACCATCTTTTAATTTGCATAATATCAAAGTTACCCTTGCATCTCTTGAGATGAGGTTTTTGTAAAGATCTTTTGAAAGCACATAGCTTTTAAGTTCGTTTAACTTTTGTGGGTCTTCGGGTATTTCGTTGATCAATCTCCCAATTTCAATTCCCTCATCCGTTCCTTTTATATCAATTACATTTGTTAAACTTGTGACATAGGAGACGCCGTCAACATATTTTAGCTTTTCGGTTAAATTGTAAATTTCGGTTAATGTTTTGTGATTAAAAACATCGTCAGTTTCAATTGCGACGATTGCGGTTAAGTTCCCACCGTATTTATTGCCAATATATCGTGCGAGTTTAACCGCTTCATCAGTTTCTGGAAGATAAGAGGCGAAGTCGGAGTTGATTTTAAGATTTCTCATTGAATAAGCAAATATCAAAGTTAGAGTTGCGATAAAAAAGATAATAAGCCATCTATTCTTTATGACAAAGTGTGAAAATTTTTTCATTTTTTGCCGTGTTTATTTTTTAATTATCCCGTAGAACAGGATGTCAAGCAGGTTATCTATGTCCTTTTCAGTCCATTTTGTGTTACCTTGAAAGATCCACGATTCAAAACCCTTCAAAGCGATTAAAATTGCAAGCGTTGTCATTTCAATATCTTTTACCTTGAAAATTCCGTTTTCAACTCCCTCTTTTAGAATTTCATTTATTGCGTTTGTTTCTTCCTCATCATATTTTTTCCTGAACTTTTCAATGAACCTGTAGTTTTCAAGGTATTCATCTTTTAAGGCGCTATAAAAGTTTGCAAGTTGCTTAAGAGCTTTCATGCGTGCTATAATGTAGGCACGGAGCTTGCCTTGAGGCGTTTCTTCTTGATCCATCGCCTTTTTAATTTTCTCACGAAGAACTTTAGCTTCTTGTTCAATAACAGCTTGGAAGACCTCTTCCTTGCTTTGGAAATAATAATAAAGTGAGCTTTTTGCCTTTTTCACAGCCTTTGCAATTTCTTCCATTGTTGTCTTTCTAAAGCCAAATCTTGCGAAGATATCCCTTGCTATCTCAACTATTTCGTCTTTTGTCCTTTCAATGTCTATCATTTGAATTTTTGACCAATTTGTTTTTTTGGTCGAAAATAATATAATGCGTAAAAGTCAAAAAGTCAAGTTTAAGGGAAACCTCTGAAGATTTCGGTAGGGGGTTAAACGGGTTTAAAATTTATGCCATTTGGTTGTCTTTAAAAAATTTGCAAATTGATTTTTTTTAATTTAAATTCACGCAAAGAAAAACAATTCGCCAGGGATAAAATGAATCAAGGAATAGAGATGTTGACTGATATTGAAGAGGAAATTATAAAGTTGAAAAAAGAGCTCAATGCAGTGATTTTGGCGCATTATTATCAGGAGTCAGAGATTCAGGATTTGGCTGATTTTGTGGGTGATAGCCTTGAGCTTTCAAGGAGAGCTAAGGAAACCAGAGCGGATGTTATTGTTTTTGCTGGGGTTTATTTTATGGCTGAGACGGCGAAGATTTTAAATCCTGATAAGAAGGTTTTAATTCCCGACACCGAAGCAGGTTGTTCACTTGCGGATAACTGTCCAGCTACGCTTTTCAAAGCATGGCGGGAAGCACACCCTGATCATATTGCGGTGACATATATTAACTCATCTGCTGAGGTCAAAGCCTTAAGTGATATTATTGTAACATCAAGCAATGCCGAGAAGATTATAAGGCAAATACCTGAAGACAGACCAATTTTATTTGCCCCTGATAAAAATCTTGGCAGATATTTGATGAAAAAGACCGGCAGGAAAATGGAGCTCTGGCCAGGAACATGTATAGTTCACGAAACTTTTAGCGATAGAAAGATACTTGAGATAAAGCTTCAGTACCCCGATGCTAAAGTTATTGCTCATCCCGAATGTGAAGATGCAGTGCTTGAAAAAGCTGATTTCATCGGTTCTACAAGTGCATTGTTAAGGTATGTTCAATCAAGTTCAGATAGGGTTTTCATTGTTGCCACGGAGCCAGGGATAATTCATCAAATGAAAAAATCCTGCCCTGATAAAATTTTTATCTCAGCTCCGTCTGATTCGGGTTGTGCATGTAATGAATGTCCGTATATGAAGAAAAATACGCTTGAAAAGCTTTATCTTTGTATGAAAAATCAACAACCCGAGGTTACTTTGCCAAAAGAGATAATTGAAAAGGCACTTATTCCACTTGAAAGGATGTTTGAAATGAGCAAATAAAATTTTCAAATGAAGGGGGAAATGAAGCCATATCCACAAAAAGTTTTAAAAAACTTAATTAATCTTTTGAAGTATCACTTGAATATAAGTTTTGAGGTTCCGATTCCGAAAATTATCCTTGCAAAGTCTGCGCTTGAATATGCGAGTTTATATCAATTTGGTCATCCCGATAAAAAACACTGGCTCAAAACAGCAAGCGATGTGAAGGAGATAAATTCAGAGGCAAGTTCATTTTATAATAATGCGGACAAATCAATCGTTATAAGGGATTATACATTGGTTGATGGCGAAGAACACCTTATACCCGAATATATTCCTATACCTATGGATTTGATACTTCACGAGTTGATCCACCATATTCAATACTTAACAGGGGGAACAGGAAGCTGGGCATTATTTTATGAGGGATGGACTGAGATTATGATAAACCTCATTACCGGGGATTATCTTGATAAAACTTATAGAAGGGAGGTTGCTGTTTCCTTTTCGCTTGCGGTTGCGCTTTCTGGAAGTGAGATAAACGCAATAAATACAATCCGTCGGTATCATACTCATACTAAGAAGAATTTTTATATTTTAAGTTTGCTTCGTAAAAGCAAACTTCTTGCGGGGACAGGTCTTAAACCGAAGAATTTTCTTGATGCGGTGGATGAGTCCCTTGATTTATTGCAGTTTGAATTTCTTCAGGGAAGAATGAAATTATATAGTTTTTCATCATATCGCAACACTCTTGAAAGATTGCGTAAAACTTTGCTTGTAAATCATATTGAGGTTTTTCCGAGACGAAACGAGATTTACAATTTTTAATTTTGCGTTGCTTTAATTGGAACTTGCGGAGTAAGTAATTTCGTTTTTAATTTTAAACTAATCGTAAACAAAAAATAAGGTGCTACCATGAAGAAGATCATCTTTGGCTTGATGCTTAGCTTTTTATTTTTGGGCTTTATTTTCTCCCAAGACAAACCAGCTACTGTGAAATTTAAAGTTAAGGGTATAACATGCGATCACTGCGTGGATGAAGTCAAAGAAGCATTGGTGGATATAAAAGGTGTCAATTCTGTTAAGTTTGAAGAGGTGAATTTTAATAAAAGCTATGGCGTTGTCAGGGTTAGCTATAATCCAGCGCAAGTTAGCTTGGATAAACTTGCGGAGGCGGTGGGTGAAAAGGGATTTGAAGCTGACCTAAAGCAAGTAAAGAAACAGTCAGTAAAAGTTGAGGGGACAGCTGTTAAGATAAATGTTAAGGGGATAGAATGTGGTGGTTGTGCTAAGTCGGTTGAAAATTCACTCAAGAAAATTGAAGGGGTGAAGAGCGTTGAATTTGAAAAGAAAGATTATAAGAAGAAATTTGGTGTGGTCAAAGTTGTTTATGATCCCGAGAGAGTTAAAGTTAGCGATCTTGAGGATGCGATTGTTAAAGCTGGCTTTACTGCAAATGATAAAAAACCAGAAAAGGAACATAAAGAAATGGAGCATTGATTATAAGATAAAGGGCACCGTGAAGGTGCCCTTTTTAATTTTAATTTGGGGCAATGTGGATTCGCCAATTATCGTCTCTTATTTCGTTCCTTTTTGTTGAATGAACGAGAATATAATCTGAAAAACCCGATTTATCAACGAAGACAAACTCAACCCCGCCCTCAATGTTGTGGTAATACCAAATTTCATATGGTTTGCTATCAACTTCGTTTGGATGCCTTTCATATTCATCTGGCGGACCATACATGATGTAAACTCTGCCTCTATCTGTTTTCCAACCCTCTTTGTTTCCCACTGTGAAATGTTGATTTGCATATTCAACTCTTTTGAAGTATTCAATTTTCATTTCATTAACAGCTGTGCTTTTATCCGGATCTCTTTTTTTCCAGAATTCAGTGAGAAACTTTCGTTTTGCTTCTTCGCCTTTTAACTGTTTATATCTGTTAATTTCTTCTGGGGTTGCAATATATCTTGCAATTGCAAATTCCTTGTCAAGTTCAGCCTCGCTCATCCCTGCATATTCTGAGGCGAGTTCATAGCCTCCCGTAGTTTGAAGAGAATCGGGTGGAATTATATTCGGGTTAAAAACATAAAATCTTTTAACTGAGCTAACGCCCTTATTTTCAGCTGTGTCAAGTGCAATTAAAATAAAACGATATGTTCCAGACGGTAGATTTGAAAGGTTAACGGTTCCAGCTTCAACTACAGCATTGGCGGATGTTTTCAACCTTAATTTTCTTCCGCTTTTAACTATATTCCCAAACGAATCGTAAATTCTCCATTCAACCACATATTTATCTGCAGTTACAGTGTTGATGTTGTAAATTTCGGCATAGTAATAAAGGACGGGCAAACCAAGTCCATAAAGCAGGCTTGGGTTTGGTATCACTTCAAATGTGTTTTTATAAAAGATGCTTTCTTTATTGGTTGATTGATAAATGTTTGAGCAAAGTTGGACATCACTTAACCACAGCTTATTTTCAGGCACTTGATTTATCACTACAGGTATTGTAACGCTATCAAACCTTGAGAGATCGTTAAGGTCGCGTGCAATTATGATAAATTGATATTTCCCGGGCTCAACGAGGAATGCAGTTGCACCAATTAAATTTTTGTTTGGGTTAATTTCGCTTGTGTCCTTAATTTCAATCGGGATTTTCCATGCTTTGCCTTGAATTATGCTATCTTTTTGGATATCTTTAACCAAAACCTGAACCACAAGCCCGCCTTTAAAGGTAGATTCATCTTTCACAAGTTTAAGTTGATTATGGTGAAATGAGTAGTAAACTTCAACATAACTTCTTGAGGCGTCATATTTGAACGATGCATAGTCAGCATTTATACGAAGCTGATCTTGCCCCATAATAAGTTGTATGCCAATTAAAAATGATAATAAAACCCTATACATTGGGGTAAAATCCTATGTTTTGTATTCAAAATTATTTTAACCAAATTTTGAGAAATTATCAAATTTTTACGCGCAGTAGAGGTATTGATTGAAAAAGTTAAAAAAGTTAATTTTGTTAAAAATGAAAACTTTCTTCGCTGGCGATGGAAAGTTTTTACATTGATCCAAAGGACATAAAAAATGGAGTTGTGGAAATTAAAGGTGAAGAATTTCATCACCTTGCGCGTGTCTCAAGAAAGAGGGTAGGCGAATTGATTTATCTTTTTGATGGGGGTGGGAAAATTTATACGGCAAAAATTGTGAATATAACTCGTGAAAAAGCCAAATGTGAGATAATCGCTGAGGAATTTATGAAAGGTGAAATAGATGTTGATATAGCGGTTGCACAGGCAATTTTGAAAAATCCAGAGAGATTTGAATTTGCAATTGAAAAATTAACGGAACTTGGTACAAAATGCATAATTCCACTTATAACCGAGCGTGTGATCCCCGCAAAATCTTTAGAAGATATCTCAAGAAATAAAATTGAAAGATGGAAAAAGATAATCCTATCGGCATGTAAACAATCAAACAGGGCTTTGATACCCAAACTTTGCGAACCTGTTGATTTTAAAAGTTTTGTCACTGAATTTACAGAATATGATAAAAAGGTCATCTTTCATGAAAGCGATGAGTTTAAAAGGATTCTGCTTTACAATTATCTTGAACGGATGAAAGGTGTTAATTCTATTTTAGTTGCTACAGGACCAGAGGGAGGGTTTACGAGTGAGGAGATCAAACTGGCTGTTAACTCAGGATTTGATGTTATTTCGCTTGGTGAAAGAAGGTTGAGATCTGAAACAGCAAGCATTATTGGCGTAGGAGTTTTGATACAATTTTTCATTGCATCAAAAAGAAACGGGTAAGCAAGTTGGAAAAGATAAGGGTAAGGAATTTAAAAAAGTATTTCAAAGTTGGTGGGGGGCTTATAAAAGCAGTTGATGGTGTTGATTTTTCAATCAATGAGGGTGAGGTGTATGCTCTTGTTGGAGAATCTGGCAGTGGTAAATCAACCCTTGGGAAGTTGATTTTGAAATTGATTGAGCCAGATGAGGGGGAGATTTTCTTTAACGGGATCAATATAACAAGGTTCAGCAAGGAACAGATGCGACCTTTGAGAAGAAAGATGCAAATGATCTTTCAAGATCCGTTTACGACTTTTAATCCGATTTATAAAATTGGGAATCAAATTTTTGAGTCTGTTAAGTTTCATAAAGTTGTTGAGCATTCCTTTGTTGAAGATTATGTGGTTCAATTGATGAGATTCGTGGCGTTGCATCCAGATATATTAAAGAAGTATCCATCCCAATTGAGCGGGGGACAACTTCAAAGGTGTGCGATAGTAAGAGCCATTTCCCTAAAACCAGAATTCTTAATCTGTGATGAAATTGTATCCGCACTTGATGTTTCAATACAAGTTCAAATAATAGAGCTTTTGAAAGCTTTGAAAAGTGAGTTAAATCTTACGGTTCTCTTTATCACACACGATATTGGCGTTGCAAGAAGAATAGCCGACAAAGTTTTTGTAATGAGAGCAGGGAAAATTGTTGAGTCTGGAATAATTGAAAAAATTTTTTATAATCCAGAACATGAATATACGAAAAGACTGATAAGCTCTGTTTTAAGCATAAAAACACAGGGGGAAAATTGATATGAAATTGCGCTCAGTTAATCCAGCAACGCTTGAGGTTATATCTGAACTTGAAACAACGCCCGTTGATGAAGTTTTTGAGATCTCAAAAAAGGCACAAGAAGCGTTTAAGAAGTGGTCAAGCACAACGATTGATGATAGGTTGAAGCTTTTAAAAAAAGCGAAAGAAATTTTATATGAAACTAAAGATGAGGTCGCAAAATTGATAACGCTTGAGAATGGCAAACCGATATTGGAATCATATTCAATGGAAATTTTCCCAACCCTTGATCTTTTTGATTTCCATATTAAAAATGCTAAGAAAGTTTTAAAGCCGAGGAAAGTTCGTTCCCAGATCCCCTTGTTTTGGTTGAAGAGAAATTACATCCACTTTGAACCGTTGGGCGTTGTAGCAGTGATCTCACCTTGGAATTATCCTTTGCTTCTTCCGATCGCACCTATCATATCTGCGCTTGTTGCGGGCAATTGTGTTATATTCAAGCCTTCGGAATATACGAGTCTTATCGGTTTGAAAATATTTGAAATTTTCAAAGAAGCTGGATTTCCAGAAAATGTTTTTAACATTGTAATTGGGTTTGGTGATGTTGGTGAAGCACTTGTGAATTCAGAGGTTGATAAAATTTCGTTTACGGGTAGCACAAAGACGGGGCGAATTATAATGCAAAATGCAAGCAAAAAACCAATCCCAGTGACACTTGAGCTTGGCGGGAAAGATCCAATGATAGTCTTTGATGATGTTGATATTGACCTTGCCTCAAGTGCAGCTGTCTGGGGAGCTTTTGCAAATGCTGGTCAAACCTGTGTCTCTGTTGAAATTTGTTATGTTCATGAAAAGATTTTTGAACCTTTCATTGAAAAAGTTGTTGAAAAAACGAAAAAACTTAAAATTGGCAACGGGCTTGATCCTGATGTTGAAATTGGACCAATAAATAACGAGAAACAGCTCAAGATAATTGAAAATCAAATTCAAGATGCAATTTCAAAAGGTGCAAAAGTTTTAACAGGTGGGAAAAGAATCTTCCCAAAAGATAAAGAAGGCAATGAACTAAGAGGTTATTTCTTTGAACCAGCAGTTATCACTGATGTGAATAATTCAATGCTTTTGATGAAGGAGGAAACATTTGGTCCAATTTTGCCAATTGTGAGATTCAAGAGCGAGGAAGAAGTTATAGAGATGGCGAACTCAAGTGAATATGGTCTTTCTGCAAGCGTGTGGACAAGGGATAAGAAAAGAGCTCAAAGAGTTGTTGAGAAAATAAAAAGTGGCTCTGTTCTTGTTAATGAGTGCGTCGTTCATTATGGTGATGCAAAAGCACCCTGTGGAGGTGTTAAGTCAAGTGGATTTGGGAGAGTTCATTCTGAGTTTGGAATTTATGATATGGTAAATGTGAAATTTGAAAGTTTTGATTTCATTTCACCATATCGCCTGTGGTGGTTTGGTTATGACGCCAAACTTCTTGAAACAATTAAAAATGCGATAAATTTTCTCTATTCACCCTCTTTTGTTCAAAGGCTGAAATCAGCGCCGAGTCTTGCTATAAATTTATTTAGGAAGAACGAAAGCAAGGTATAAAGTAAAATAAAGACAATTTAGTCAAAGTGCGGTCAAATGAAAAAGATATTGGGATTGCATAGCGACGCTTTTATGGAACCATATGCGAAAGTTTGTGATTTTTATGTCTATGGTCAGGCGAGAATAAAACTGGTAATTTCAGGAGCTGGGCATTATGGTTGCCCGATGCGAGGATGGTTTGGTTATTGCGAGAATGATAATAAAATGTGAAAAGCAGGAAAGAATTAAAATAAAATTTTATCCGACCATGAAAATACTTCTAATTGAGGATGAGAAAAAAGTTGCAAGTTTTATAAAACGGGGGCTTGAAGAGGAATTTTTCAGTGTTGATGTCGCTTACGATGGGGAAAAGGGTGAATTTATGGCTTTAACATCTGACTATGATTTGATAATTCTTGATTTACTCTTACCTAAGAAAAACGGACTTGAGGTTTTGAAAAGTTTGAGAGCGAACAAAATTAACACACCTGTTTTGATCTTAACTGCAAAAGGTTCAATTGAAGATAAGGTTGAGGGGTTAAATTTGGGGGCAGATGATTACCTCACGAAGCCATTTGCTTTTGCAGAATTAATTGCCAGAGTTAGATCCATCCTGAGAAGGGCATCATCTGAAAAATCAAATATCATAAAAATTGCAGATCTTGAACTTGATACAGTTAAGCATATTGTAAAACGAGGGGACAGGATAATTGAGTTAACAGCAAGGGAATTTGCATTGCTTGAGTATCTTATGCGAAATAAAGGAAGGGTTTTAACCAGAACTATGATAGCTGAACATATCTGGGACTATCACTTTGACACAGGATCAAATATAATTGATGTGTATGTGAGGAGGTTGAGGAAAAAGGTTGATGAAGGATTCTCAAAAAAATTAATACATACCGTTCGTGGAGTTGGATATGTAATTAAGGAGGGATGAAATTATGTTTTGGTCAATTAAATTTAAACTTGCAATTCTTTATTCTATTGCTTTGCTCCTCACCCTTGCGATATATAACGCTCTTACTTATTTCTATCTCAGAGAGAAATTACTTGATGGGCTTGATAACTCGCTTCGTTCAGAAGTAAAATGGATCAAAGATGCTATAGAACCAAAGATATCAAATCTTGAATCCTCAATACTTGAAATTCAAGATGAAGATGAAGTTGCAAGAACTGATTCAACCCTTGAAAACGAGATATGGGACATAATCTATGAACATTCGTTGTTGATCTCAAAGAAACAATTTATCCAGATAAAAGATAAAAACGGGAAGGAACTTTATAGCTCTTTGAATTTAGGCTCGCTTGACCTGCCGATTGATTCAGTCTCGGCCCAGGAGGGAGAAATTACCTTAATGACCGTTGATAAATTTGCTTTTCATAAGATAAGATTGGCTGTTTTAAAGTCAAAGCACCTAATCATAGGTGTTGCCTATCCACTTGATGAGGTGGAACACGCTATCACTAACCTTTTTGAAATTTTTATTTTTCTTCTTCCATTTGCTCTTATATTTGCAATTCTTGGTGGAACTTTTCTCGCTGGGCGTTCTTTAAAGCCTGTCAATGATATTGTTAAAACAGCAGAAGAGATAACCGCTGGAAATCTTAATAAAAGAATTCCTGAGCCGAGGTCAAACGATGAAATTTCCAGATTAATAAAAACTCTTAATAATATGATAGACCAACTTGAAAAATCGTTTGAGAGGATGAAACAATTTTCAGCTGATGTATCACATGAGTTTAAAACTCCTCTGACGATAATTCGTGGTGAAATTGAATTGGCGATTTCAAAAAGAAATAAGGTTAGCGAGTTAAAAAAGACGCTCGCAAACATACTTGATGAAGTTATACGACTTTCAAATATGGTTGAAGATCTCTTAACCCTCTTCAAAGCAGATATAAAGCAAATAAGTTTTAATTTTAAACCAATTAACATAGCTGAACTTTTGAATGAATTGCTTGAGGATGTGTATATCCTTGCAAAGGAAAAAGGCGTTAAAGTTAGAACTGAGCAATTTGAGCCAGCAATTATTATGGGGGATGAGATGCGTTTGAAACAGCTATTCTTAAATTTAATTGATAACGCAATAAAGTATAATAAGAGGGGAGGAAAGGTTATAATTTCAGCAAAAAATAAAAACGACTCAGTCATTGTTTCAATAGTTGATACTGGAATTGGCATACCTAAGGATGAAATAGAATTAATTTTTGAGAGATTTTATCGTGTTGATAAAGCAAGGAGCAGGGATACAGGTGGAACTGGGCTTGGTTTATCAATTGCAAAATGGATAGCTCAATTACACAATGGAAAGATTGAAGTTGAAAGCGAGGTTGGGAAAGGGAGTAGGTTTAGCGTCATCTTGCCCATTGCCAATAGATGAAAAAAGTTTAATTTTATTTTCATCTTGCGTTAATTTTCACTTCGTATATTGTTAGTGCAAAATAAATTTTAAAAACAAAATTTAAGGATTTAAAGATGAAACGCTTAATTCTCCTCGCGGTGGTCTTTATTCTTGGGCTAAATGTTGCTGTTTTAGGGCAACAGCAAACACAACAACAGGGGCAACAGCCCAAGCCTGCTGTGACTGAAACCAAAAAAGCTCCAGCTGATACGGCAAAGAAGGCTGAGAAAAAAGAAGTGAAGAAGGAGAAAGCTGTAAAGAAAGCAAAGAAGGTTAAAAAGCAACCAAAGGAAGGGAAACCAAGCTAATCTTTCCTTGGGGCGAGGTTAAACCTCGCCCCTTGGGGTTAAATCATGAAAATTTTTATTTTACCCCCCTTATAACCCTCCAACTTGCTGTATCCTTTAAGACAAATTTAATAGAAAATTTGGCATATTTGATCAATTTTCATATTTTTTAAAATAAAAATTGAGATGGAGTTTAATGCGCAATTTCTTTAGGTTAATTTTTCTTATACTTTACATTGGAAATCAGCTTTTCACACAGATAAAAGTTTATGATGATCTTGGTAGGAAGATTGAATTTGAGTCGCCACCCCAGAGAATCGTCTCGCTTGCTCCCAGTATAACAGAAATTCTTTTCTTTCTCGGGCTTGGGGATAGAGTTGTTGGTGTTACAAGATATTGTAATTTTCCACCTGAAGCTCAAAGAAAAAGAGTGATTGGTGGGGTTATAGATCCAAACTATGAAATCATAGCTTCACTTAAACCTGATCTTATAATAATGACTGTTGAGGGAAATACCCGTGAGGCGTTTGATAAGTTATCGGAACTTGGATTTAAAATATTTGTGACAAATCCACGGAATTTTGATGGTATTTTAAAAACGATACTTGACTTTGGGAAAATTTGTGGAGTTGAGGCAAGGGCTAATTATCTTGTTGATAGTTTGAAATTGGAACTTGAAAAAATTAAAGATGTTAACACTGGAAAGAAAAAGCCCAAAATTTTAGTTCTTATATCTTTAAACCCGCTGATGAGCGCCGGTAAAAATACTTTTATAAACGAGATTATTGAGAGAGCTGGCGGAGTTAATGTGGCTGGAAAATTAAAGCAGAATTATCCTATCTTTAGCAGAGAAGAAATTTTGAAAGTTAATCCTGATATGATAATTTTAACTGAATCTGAAATTGAGAAAGAGGAACTTTTAAAACAGTTTCCCGAATGGAGATATATAAATGCGGTAAAAGAGAATAGAATTTTTAAGATTGAGCCGGACATTATCCTGCGCCCATCTCCAAGGGTCATCCTTGCTACTAAAGTAATCGCACAGATGATAAACAAATTTTCAAAATAAAAAATGTGTTTAAATGAAAAAAGATAAGATATTCGTCGCAGTTGCTGGGAACATTGGTTCAGGGAAATCATCTCTTACAAAGCTTTTAAGTGATCATTTTGGTTGGAAAGCTTATTATGAATCGGTTGACGATAATCCATATCTTGATGATTTTTACAAGGATATGAAACGCTGGTCGTTTAATTTACAGATTTATTTTCTCTCAAAAAGGTTTAAGGATCACATGGAGATTGTGAATTCGCCTTATTCAATAATTCAGGACAGATCAATTTATGAGGATGCGGAGATATTTGCCAGAAATCTTTATGAGATGGGGAATATGGATGAGCGAGATTACAGAAATTATGTTGAACTTTTTAATATAATGACGGGTTTTCTCAAACCCCCAGACCTTATCATTTATCTTCGTGCAAATGTTGATACGCTTATTAAACAGATAAAACTTCGTGGCAGGTCATTTGAGCAAAATATCCCACGTGAATACCTTGAGCGACTTAATAAGCATTATGAAGATTGGATTGCAAGGTATGATCTTGGGAGGCTTTTGATACTTGAGACTGATGAAATTGATTTTGTAAATAATAAAAATGATTTTCAAAAGGTTGTTGATATAGTGAGTGAAGAGCTTGAAAAACTTGGCTATGAGATTAAAAACAAAGCATTCCAAAGGTAAATGAAATATCTTGTGATTGATGTTGAATCAACAGGGTTAGAACCCGGATATCACGAGATAATTCAACTTGGGGCGTGTTTGTTTGATGAGAACTGGAATCAACTTGGGACTTTTTTGACGAATGTATATCCTATTCATGAGGATAGGTTTTCAATTCCTGCGATGGGAGTTCATCAACTTTCGCTTTATGATTTGAAAGATGCCCCAATGATTTATGATGTTATTCCAAAGTTTGAATCGTGGATTTTGAGAACGCTTAAAAAGCCAGAATCAGCAAGAAGCGTTTTAAGAGAATTGACGCTTTGTGGGCAAAGCGTAACTTTTGATATAAATTTTCTTCACTTCGCATATAGGGAGGCTAAATATGATTGGCCTTTTTCAAGTAAAGTGCTTGATCTTCACATACTTGCTTTTTATTACTTTACGATTTTAAAGAACAACAATCTCCCCACGCCTAAATCGTTGAGTTTGGATTCAATTGCTGAATATTTTGGGCTCAAGCGTAAATCTGAAGGGCACAATGCACTTGAGGATGCTTTGCTGACGGCAAAATGTATTGCGTTGATAATGAATGAATCAAAGAAATTTAAAATTCAATTATGATAAGGGTTCATAACATAACTTTGAAAGGGGAGAGAACACTGCTTCGTCCATTTACTTTGGATGACCTTGAGATGGCATTTAAATGGAATAACGATCCACTTGTCCTTGAGGCTGAAGGAGAACCTGAACATACTTGGGAAGAAGTTGTTGAAGTTTATGAATATCTTTCAAATAACGGTTTCCTTTTCATAATTGAGGCAATTGATCTTCCAGAGCCAGAACCGATTGGTGAAATTTGTCTTCTTTATGATGATGATTATGAGCGACTTGGAGTTGAGGATAAAAATGAACTTGTCTATTGTATCCCAACGCTTATCGGAAAACCACAATACTGGGGCAGGGGATATGGAAAAGACGCAATAAAAACGGTTTTGAAATTCGCTTTTGAGGTTATGGGTGCGGATAAAATTTTCGCTACAGATATTTTTTCGTTTAATGAAAGGTCAATTCGTCTTTTTAATTCCCTCGGGTTTGATGAAGTGAGGAGGGATAGGAACAGAATTTATTACAGAGGCGGATATTACGATATAGTTGATTTTTGCATCACACGGGATAAATATTTTATTTTGAATAGAAATCACGCTGGGAATCAATTTAATAAAGAAATCAAATGAAAATTGCTTTTTTATTTGACCCTGAACCAACCTATGAGCAAATTCAAGCATATAAATGGGTCAGGGCAAGAACTGGATGTGCTTTCAAGGTTGAAATTGATGAAATTTTTCGGACAAATCTTTATGATTTTAACATCATCTGGTGGCATTATGATAAAAACTTTACACTTCCAGAAATTGTAAAGGATGAAAATTTCAGAGCAATTTTACTTGATTTTCTAAAAAACGGGGGAAATTTACTTTTGACCTTATCTGCAGTGAAATTTTTAAATGAAATTCAAATTGAGCCAGTTGAACCTGATTTTGAAGGTTTTGAGATTGATTTTAACCCGAGAGGATTTGTTTCTTTTTTCGGTCACCCGATTTTTAGAAAACTTCAAAATGGGGTTAATGTTTACCTTCCAAGATATGGGGATAAATTTCTAACTGTTGCTTATGTAAAACAAACACCAGAAAAGTTAAAGGTTATTGCGGTTGAAAAAATAGGCGATGAGATCAAACTTGAAAAGAAAATTTTATTTGAATATGAAGACAATGGTAGGGTGATAGGGATTGGTGGGAATGTTTATTTTTCTGTTGAGAACAAATTTTTTTATAATCTTGATCGTTTTGTTCTTAATTCTCTGCTATATCTTAACAATCCTAAAAAGTTTCCAGAACCGAGGACATATTGGTCTTTTCATACCAAGGTTGAACATGTTAATTTAAAGCTTGAAGATAAAGCCTTGAGGAGTGCACAGAAAAAGATAGGTGAAAGGGGAACAGGGATTTCGCTTGAAGAAGGCGATGCTTTCTTTATACAGGGCAGGGGAATTTATGCGAGGGTTTCAAAGTCTGAAATAGGGCAGGTGTCAATTCCACCATTTCAGTTTATTGAATATTTAAAAGTTTATGTAAGGGACGGTTTAGGTTTTTTAGCGCCTCAAAATGTCAGGGTTGTTTTCAAGCCAGAGTCTGTGTTGCGTGAGTTTGAAATCGGGGGTGTGAAATTTAAAGAAAACATCTTTACACATCCGAAGAAGCCGATATTGATTTTAAATTTTTTGATGACATCGGAAGTTGATTTTGAAATTTGTTTTGAATTGAAAATTTCGCCCAAAATTTTAAATTCGCCAATTATACCGTTTAAAAATTTTTCTTTTGGCTATGAGGAAAAATTAAAAAGCGTATATGTGTTCAATGATTCTTATTTTTCACTTTTTTGTGGTAGTTCAAGGAAACCGGAATTGGTTGAATTTGAAACCGAGGAGGATTTGATAATTAAAATTTTTTATAAAATTTTCGCTGGTGTTGAGAAAGCATTTAATTTTGCTGTTGTTGGAGAAGTGAAACAACCTTTTCCAAGTGAAGATGTAATAAATGTTGCAAAGTGGAATTATAAGTTTGCCTTGATGTTTCCACACAAAGTATTTAAAGAGAGTTTTAAATTTGTTAAGGATAGATTTAGAAAGCACTTGCTCATTCTGACGCCAAATGAAAAATTAAATGAAAATTTTAAGTTTTCCGTAGCCCTTGTTCCGAAATTTATAAAAAGCGTTAAGACGCTTGGGGATTTCGCTATTGATGAGTTGAATAAGTTTGATGTGGATTTGAAAAAAGTTTTCAAAGTTCTTTCCGTGATGTTAAAAATTGGAGAATATGATGGCGTCAGAGATACGCTTGAATTTGTGGGGAGGTATATTAATTTGAGCGGGGAGATACCATCAAGATTTTCGCTTTTTGGTGTGTTTGAATATGGAGATGAAAAGTTAAAGTGGGATTATATCAAGATTTGTGCAGATTATTTAAGGTGTTCAAAAGATAAACTTTTTGCAAAATTTACATGGCGAAGATTGAAAAGGATGTTCAAAAATTATGAAGTTGAAAAAATTGAAGGAGACATTGTTAATTCACTTTTTTTATTTGCTAAAATTTTGAAAGATGAAGAGTGGATTGAAAAGTTAAGTGGGTTTGGGGTGGGAGACGTGGGGAATTTGGATATCGGTAGAGGTCAAGAAGTAAATTTTGGTAACTGTTTTGATGTTAATTCTGCTTTTTCGGTTTCTGGATTCATTGATGTAGTTTTATCAAAGTATTGTGTTTTTGATGTTGATTCTTTTGCGAAGAAGATTTATTTCTCACCATTTGTGAAGAATGGGTGGGGGTTTCTGGAGATTAGGAATTTAAGAATTCAAAATATGAGTATCAATGTTTTTGTTAAAAGGGAAGATAACTGGATTAGTTTTTTATTTGAGAAGAGAAGTTTGCCCGAGGTTAAAGTTATTTTTGAGCCAAGATTTGAGGGTAGTGTCTTAGTCGAAAAAGTTATGATAGATGATAAATCTGTGCAAGGTTTCAGGGTTGAAGGTAATAAGATAATGTTGGAATTTCCCTTTAGATTTAAAAGAGAGTTAAAAATTTTGGGGGTGTTTTAATCTCATTTTTGCTCAATGAATCCCTTAGGCAATGGGATGAAACCCCGAAGTGATCCTTTTGGGACAATCTTTATAATTTTTTAACTCATCCCCTTTAACTCCCCTCCCGAAGGTCCTAAGGTCCTATGGACTCCTTAGGAGACCCTCCTAAAGGAGCCCTTTGGGCCTTTGGGGGATCGTCCCTAAGGTCCAAAGGTCCTATGGACTCCTTAGGAGACCCTCCAAGGGAGTCCTTTCGGACCTTAGGGGGACTCCTTTGGAGCTTCGCCGACTCTCTAAATTTTAGAGAGGGGGGACACAGGGGGTGAGTAAATATAAGGTTGTCGCTTAGCAACAATGATAAATTGTTTTCATCATTGCAAAGAGAGGCAGGTCCCCTAAGTCACAAAGTGATCCTGCTGAGAAAATCTCTTTTTGGAGAACCCCTTTGCAACATTTGAATTTTTCAACTCACCCCCTTTAATTCCCCTCCCGAAGGGATCGTCCCTAAGGGACTCCTTTGGAGCTTCGCCGACTCTCTAAATTTTTAGAGAGGGGGATAGGGGGTGAGTTAATCTTTTCCCCTCTTTAAATTTTTAGAGAGGGGGGGCAGGGGGTGAGTAAATCTTTCCCCCTCTCTAAGCTTAGAGAGGGGGTCAGGGGGTGAGTCACTTAACCAAAACCATCTTCTTAACACTCACAAAACCACCAGCCTCAAGCCTGTAAAAATAAACCCCACTTGCCAAACCATCACCCCTGAACTCAACTCTATACCTGCCCGCTTGCATTTGTTCATCAATCAAAACCTTCACCAACCTACCCATAACATCATACACACCGAGTTTAACTTTCGCTTCCCTCGGCAAATCAAAAATTATAAAAGTTGATGGATTAAATGGATTTGGATAATTCTGATATAATGCAAATTCTCTCGGTGTTATCTCTTCATCTTTCTCATAAACATCAAGTATCACTCCACCTTCTCTGTATACCGCAAGACCCCCTCCACCTGTCCCAATCCATTTGTTACCCTGCCCATCTATCGCAATTGCATAAACCCAATCATCTGGCAGACCTGAATTTGAAGTGTTATAAACCCTCCAGTTTACCCCATCAAACTTTGCTAACCCTTTGTCTGTTCCAATCCATATATTACCTGAACTATCTACAACTATTATTTCAATACTATTGCTTGGCAAGCCAGAATTTGATTTTTTATATACAGTCCAATTAGTTCCATCAAACTTTGCAACTCCACCAGTATCAGTGCCAATCCATATATTCCCCGAATTATCTACCGCTATTGTTGTAACTTCATTATCTGGCAATCCAGAATTTGATGTGTTATAAACAACCCAGTCTACTTCGTTAAACTTTGCTAATCCATTATCTGTTCCAATCCACTTGTTTCCTGAATCGTCTATCGCTATCGCATTAATATAATTATCTGGCAAATCAGAATTTGACTGATCATAAACAGTCCAATTTACTCTATCAAACTTTGCTAACCCTTCGTCTGTTCCAATCCATATATTACCTGAATCATCTATAGCTATTGCTTCAATATCATTATCAGGAAGATCGGAGTTTGATGTATTATATATTGTCCAGTTAGTTCCATCAAATTTGGCAAGACCACCTCCAACTGAGAGCCAAGATTCTGTCCCAATCCATAAGATACCAGAATCATCAATAGCTATAGTATTAACATAATTGCTCGGAAGCCCAGAGTTTGATTTATTATATACTTTCCAATTTACATCATCAAATTTTACAACTCCTCCTGGATCTGTTCCAATCCATTTAATACCTGATTTGTCAATTGATATTGCGGTGATATAATCAGCTGGAAGTCCAGAATTTGATGTATTATATACTTTCCAGTTTACACCATCAAATTTTGCAAGTCCGCCTCCATCTGTTCCAAACCATAAAATACCCAAGCTATCTACAAATATTGAATTAACTTGATTATTTGGCAATCCAGAATTTGATGTGTTATATACAGTCCAGTTAACACCATCAAACTTTGCAACTCCTCCGTGATCTATTCCAATCCATTTAATACCTGATTTGTCAATTGATATTGCGGTGATATAATCATTTGGAAGTCCAGAATTTGATGTGTTATATACTTTCCAATTTACGCCATCAAATTTTGCAACTCCTCCTGACGTTCCAATCCATACATTTCCTGAATCATCTATAGCTATTGAGCTAATATAATTCCGAGGTAATCCGGAGTTTGAAGAATTATATACTGTCCATACGCTATCAAACCTTGCAACTCCTCCTCCAAAAGTCCCTATCCATTTTCTACCTTTTTTATCTATAGATATTGCGGTGACAAAATCTGCCGGAAGTCCAGAATTTGATGTATTATATGTCTTCCAATTTACGCCATCAAATTTTGCAACTCCTCCCCTTCCAATCAGTGATCCAGTTCCAATCCATATATTACCTGAATCATCTATAGCTATCGCATGAACATAATCATATGGGAGACCGGAGTTTGACGTATTATATACCTTCCAGTTAATGCCATCAAACTTTGCAACTCCTCCTCCTAATGTTCCAATCCATTTATTTCCTGAGTCATCTATTGCAACTGTTTTAATGCGATTATTCGGCAAATCAGAATTTGATCTGGTGTAAAAAACTTTATTCCCACTGGCGGTATCTAATCTAACAAGACCAAATTGTGTGCCAACCCAGATATAATTTCCCTCAGTTGCGATTGAATTTATAAAGTTTCCACCAGCATAAAAATTAAGCCATTCTCTATTTTGAGAAAATGAAAAATTGAAAAATAAAACTAAAATTAAAGAGAAAATTTTGAGCTTTGACATAATATGCCTCCTTTTTTGTTAATTTTTCAAAATTTAATAAAGAGATACGTGATTGTCAATAAGGAAGGGAAGCTTGTTTAAAAAATGTGACGCTCGTCAATTTGAAATGGAAAGGAGCTGAGCGTAAATTTATTAGTTTTCAATTGAATCTTTTTTAAAAAATCTTGATGGAAGTGTAAATGGATTTTTGTGAAGTGAAAGCCCGAAGTTTTGTCCGAGCCTATTTGCGATTATATCTCTTTCATCTCTAACGAGGTTTAGACCAATTTTTTCGCCTTCTTCAATTAACAAGCCAATCTTGTCAGCGGTTTTCCTTCCCATATTTTTATAGGTTATGTAAGCGGAGAAGAAGAAATGTTGAAGTTTATCTTTGTCGTCAAGCGTATCCGAAAAAATTTTTGATGGGAGATTTGCGATTCTTTTCTTGAAATTTTCTTTGCTTTCAGAGGTTAAAATCAAAGGTATTTTCAAGCCTATGATGGGGAGTTTAAATTCAATTTTTCTATGATCAAGCGTTGCAAATCCACAAACGAGGAGCGCATTTTCAATATCGTAATTGCATAGCACAAGTGATTTTTTATAGATGATGTCAATTGCATGAACATCACCAAATTTTTCCTTAAGTTTTTTGAAGTTTTCACTGCGTATGAAGTCTCGTAACTTATGGACGTATGAGATCTTGTTATCAATGAGAGATTGGGAATTTACATATGAGATTAAAATTGGGATGAGTAGAAGTTTAAGTTTGTATAACGCCGACATTAAACTTTGGTATATATGGATTATTGTTCGCAATTTCAATTCCGCGGGAAATGATTTTTCTTGTTTCAATTGGATCAATTATTCCATCAACCCAGAGCCGAGCAGCGGCAAAAAGTGGTTCCATTTCTCTTTCGTATCTTTCTTGAATTTCTTTTAGAAGTTTTTCTTGTTCTTCTTTTGTTATTATTTTCCCTTCTTTTTCCATTTGTGAAAGTTTTATGCTCAATAGTGTTTCGCTTGCTTGTTTTCCACCCATGACTGCGATTTGTGCTGTTGGCCATGCGAAGATGAATCTTGGGTCATAAGCTTTCCCGCACATTGCGTAGTTTCCAGCGCCAAAGCTATTTCCGATGATAAATGTAAATTTGGGAACAGTGCTATTTGCAACTGCATTTACCATTTTAGCCCCGTCTTTTATAATCCCACCCCATTCAGCTCTTTTTCCGACCATAAAACCCGTAACATCTTGGAAGAAGACGAGAGGGATTTTTTTTTGATTGCAGTTCATAATAAATCTTGCAGCTTTGTCAGCGCTGTCAGAGTAGATAACTCCGCCAACTTGCATTTCACCAAGTTTTGTTTTAACTATTGACCTCTGGTTTGCAACTATCCCAACCGCCCAGCCATCAATTCTCGCATAGGCACATATTACAGTTTTGCCATATCCAGCTTTGTATTCATCAATTTCACTATCATCAACTATTCTTGCGAGGACTTCATACATATCATATGGTCTTGAGATATCTTTGGGAATTATGCCATAAATTTCATATGGGTCATATTTTGGGGGACGTGGTTCAATGCGGTTGAAACCTGCTTTGGGTGTTTGTCCAAGTTTTGATATTATGCTTCGTATTGTTTCAATTGCTTCTTCATCATTTTTGCATTTGTAATCTGTCACTCCGCTTATTTCGCTGTGAACTGTTGCTCCGCCGAGGGTTTCAATATCAATTTCTTCACCAATTGCAGCTTTTACGAGATGCGGTCCAGCAAGGAAGACGCTGCCGGTTCCCTCAACTATCAAGGCTTCATCGCTCATTATTGGAAGGTAAGCTCCACCGGCGACACACGGACCCATAATTGCCGCTATTTGAGGTATTCCCATAGATGACATTATTGCATTGTTTCTAAAAATTCTTCCGAAATGTTCTTTATCAGGAAAAATTTCACTTTGAAGTGGGAGGAAAACGCCAGCGGAGTCAACAAGGTAAACAATAGGGATTCTATTTTCCATTGCGATTTCCTGCGCCCGAAGGTTTTTCTTACATGTTATAGGAAACCATGCGCCTGCTTTAACCGTTGCATCATTTGCAACGATTACGACATCTCGTCCGTGAATTTTTCCAATCCCTACGACAACCCCAGCTGATGGGGCACCGCCATACTCTTCATACATTCCATAGCCAGCAAATAGACCAATTTCAAGGAATTCGCTTCCCGGGTCAATGAGTTTTTGAATCCTTTCCCTTGCAGTTAATTTCCCCCTTTTATGATGTTTTTCAATTGCTTCTTTACCCCCACCAAGTTTTATTTGTTCAGCTTTCGCATTTAAAATTCTTAACAGATTTTTCATGTTATCTTCATTTTCAAAGAAGGCTTGATCCTTCTTAATTTGACTTCCAATTGCTTTTGGCATTTCAATGAGTTTTACTTTTGCTTTGAATATCTTTTTTCAATTTCAATTATTTTGTTCAGCCTTTGTAAGTGTCTTCCACCGCCAAAGTTTGTTTCAAGGAAAACTTTTATAATTTCCTTTGCAAGCTCACTTCCAATTACCCTTGCTCCAAGGGTTAAGATGTTTGCATCATTATGTTCTCTGCTTATTTTAGCTGTAAATTCATTATAACAACAAGCTGCTCTTACGCCTGGGACTTTGTTTGCAACAATTGAAGAGGCGATTCCAGTGCCATCAATCATTATCCCACGCCACGCTTTGCCAGATATAATTGAGTAAGCAACTGCATAAGCAAAATCAGGGTAATCAACAGGGGTTTCCGAATTTGTTCCAAGGTCAAGAATTGAATAACCAAGCTCGGAAATAAATTTTTTGAGTTCTTCTTTCAATTTGAAACCAGCATGGTCGCTTGCAATTGCGACAATTTTTTTGCCCTCAGCTTTTGGCTCAGGCTTTAATGGATAATCAAATTTCTGTGATGTCTCTTTTTTCTCCACAAATTTAACTCTTAACTGAAGTGCTTTATCCCTTGCAGAGGGTGTTACAATTGTATTTTTATCAATCTCAATTTCGGTTTTACCCTGATTAAAAAGGTCAACGACGGTTTTTTCTGTTATAAGCTTTTTAGGCATCGTTTGATTAATTTAATTTTTCAGCGGGGGAGATAAGATCTCCCCCTAATTTTTTAACTTATTCCAAGCTCTTTCAGGACATTTACAACTTTTTCAGCGGCGTCTTTAAATCCGTTTGCGACAATGAAGTTGAGTCCAGATTCTTTTAGAATTCTTGCTCCTTCCTCAGCATTTGTTCCTTCAAGGCGTATAACTACAGGGACATTTACGCCAACTTTTTTAGCAGCTTCAACGACCCCTTGGGCAACACGATCACAACGGACAATTCCACCAAATATGTTTATAAGTATTGCCTTAACATTTGGATCTGAAAGTATTATTCTAAATCCTTGCTCAACGGTTTCTGTTTTGGCGCCGCCACCAACATCAAGGAAATTTGCGGGCTCTCCACCAGCAAGTTTTATCAAATCCATTGTCGCCATTGCAAGTCCAGCTCCATTAACCATACATCCAACATTACCATTAAGGCGGATGTAGTTTAGGTTATATTTTGATGCTTCAACTTCAAGTGGGTCTTCTTCGTCAATATCTCTCATTTCAAGAATTTCAGGATGTCTAAACAATGCGTTGTCATCAAAATTCATCTTTGCATCAAGTGCTATAACCTGTCCGTCTGTTGTGAGGACGAGCGGGTTAATTTCAGCAAGGGAAGCGTCTGTCTCTTCATATGCTTTGTAAAGTGCAAGAAGGAACTTGACAGCATTTTTAAATGCTTCACCCTCAAGTCCAAGTCCAAAGGCAAGACGTCTTGCTTGATAAGGCATAAATCCAACTTTAGGGTCAACATATTCCTTTAAAATTTTTTCAGGGCTTTCTGCTGCAATTTGTTCAATTTCAACACCACCTTCGCTTGAAACCATGACAACATTTCTTGATGTGCTTCTGTCAAGCGTTATCCCAACATAAAGCTCTTTTTGAATGCTCAAGCCTTGCTCAACGAGAACTTTTTTAACTATTTTTCCTTCAGGTCCAGTTTGATATGTGACAAGCTTTGCGCCGAGCATATTTTTTGCGTATTCATAAACTTCATCATAACTTCTTGCAAGTTTTATTCCTCCAGCTTTGCCCCTTCCACCTGCGTGAATTTGAGCTTTGACTACCCACACATCTCCACCGATTTCCTTTGCTACTTTAACGGCTTCTTCAGGTGTGAAAGCAACACGACCTTTGGGTACAGCGACGCCAAATTTTTTCAAAATTTCTTTCGCTTGATATTCGTGTATTTTCATTTTGTGTGCTTTATTTGTTTTAGTGAATTCCAAACCACTTTTTAACTATCTCCGCAACCACGGGATTCATAAGAGTTAAAGCGATAATAACGAGAACTATTAAAAGATTCAGCTTAAGGTTTAATCTCTCAATTTCCGATTTTAACTCCGCCCTTGTAGTTTGTAATTCAGCTCTTACAATTTCAATTTTCTTTTCAAGCTCAATTCTTGTGTTTTCAATTTTTCCTTCAAGTTCAGTTCTCACCGCTTCAATTTTACTTTCAAGCTCGGTTTTTACCTTTTCAATTTTTCCTTCAAGTTCAGTTCTCACTGCTTCAATTTTGCTTTCAAGTTCAGTTCTTACTTTTTCAATTTTGCTTTCAAGCTCGGTTTTTACCTTTTCAATTTTGCTTTCAAGCTCGGCTCTTACTGTTTCAATTTTCCCTTCAAGTTCAACCCTTGAAAGCATAATATCCGCCTTGCTTGCAAGCTCTTTTGTTAACTCATCTTTGAGTTCAAGTTTTTTCTCAATCCCTATCGTTTCAGCTTTTTGTCTCATTTCTGTGATAAAGTCTTCTATCATCTTCGTTATTTCAACAGCTTCATCCCTTCCAAATTTTCTTTCAAGTTTCTCATACAAACTAAATGGAATGCTCATAAAATGCCCTCCAGAAATTTATTTAATCTTTTCCGATATCGCTTTACCTTGCAGGAATAGCAACAGATAGTCAGGTCCACCGGCTTTTGAATCTGTTCCGCTCATATTGAAACCACCAAATGGATGCACGCCAACTATTGCGCCCGTGCATTTGCGATTAATATAAAGATTTCCAACATGGAAAAGTTTTTTCGCTTTCTCAATCTTCTTTCTATTTTTTGTATAAACAGATCCAGTTAAACCGTATTCTGTATCATTTGCAATTTCAATGGCATGATCAAAATCCTTTGCTTTTATAACAGCAAGAACCGGACCGAAAATTTCTTCTTGGGCAATTCTCGCTTTTGGATCAACATCGGCGAAAATTGTCGGTTTAATATAATAACCTTCATCTTGCCGAACTGCTTCCCCACCTGTTAATAGCTTTCCTTCAGATTTTCCAATCTCAATGTAGGAGAGAATTTTTTGTTGAGCTGCAGCATTTATTACGGGTCCAACAGGATAATTATCTTTTGCAGGTCCAATTTCAAGTTTTTCTGTTTCAGAAATAAGTTTCTCAATGAATTTATCATAAACGCTTTCAACTACGATCGCTCTTGAACAAGCTGAACATTTTTGACCTTGATAACCAAATGCTGAAACCACAACTCCTTTAGCAGCTGCGTCAAGATCTGCTTCATCATCAACGATTATAGCGTCCTTTCCGCCCATTTCAGCAATTACACGCTTAAGCCATTTTTGCCCAGGTTGAACTTTTGATGCAAGTTCATAAATATGAATTCCAACTTCTTTTGAGCCTGTAAAGGCGACAAATCTTGTCTTTGGATGTGCAACTAACGTATCGCCAACGCTTGAGCCCGGTCCTGTGATGAAGTTTAAAACTCCATCTGGGAGACCAGCTTCTTTCATCAATTCGTAAAATTTTGCCCCTATAACTGGTGAATCACTTGAAGGTTTTAACACAACTGTATTCCCAGTTACGAGAGCTCCAACTGTCATTCCAAGTAAAATGGCGAGTGGGAAATTCCATGGTGGTATCACAGCTCCAGCCCCGAGCGGAATATAAACCATCTCATTTTTTTCCCCTGGATATTTTACCACAGGAGCTCCCTTTGCGTAATGAAGCATCCATCTGCTGTAATATTCAAGGTAATCAATCGCTTCTGCCACATCAGCATCTGCTTCAGCCCAGTTCTTGCCAACCTCAAAAACTTGCCATGCAGCAAATTCAAATTTTCTCCTTCTCAATATCTGTGCAGCTTTTAACATAATTTTAACTCTATATTCTGGCTTTGTCATGCTCCACTCTTTGAAGGCTTCATTTGCTACTTCAATTGCCCTGTTTGCAAGCTCTGCGTCTCCTTTTTGGAGAACCCCAACAACTTGATCTTTTTTAGATGGATTGTAGGAATAAAATTTTTCTTTTGTCTTGATTTTTTCTCCGCCAATTATGATATCGTATTCTCTTCCGAGTTCGCTCTCAACTTTTGCGAGAGCTTTTTCCATTTTTTTCCTATTTTCGGGTTTGGAAAAATCAGTAAACGGCTCATTTTTAAAACGTGGCAGTTGCATTTTTCCCTCCTTTTTATTTTTGCTTTGTCAATCTATTTTAGTTGACTTTTTCAATCTTATTGAATCATCACCTCGGTTAATTTTTAATAAATTTAAAAATTTAAACTCTCAAAATTCAACCTTTCTGCATTTCTTTCAGTGCTTGGAATATATTCCCGGTGATTATTGTTGTTCCAGCTCCTATAAGCGTGTGCCATGTCCAAGCTATTTTTGTGTTTAAAATAACATAAACCATGACAACAATCCCAGAGATAAATCCAACGAGTGCACTTGTTTCATCAATTTTTTTGAACAAAACTCCAAGAAGAAATGTCCCAAGCAATCCACCGTATGTAAATGATGCAATGCTTAAGGCAAGTTCAACAACTGTTTTTTCTGTTTTCATGAAAAAAATCGCTGATCCAACGAGAAGAAACGCCCATATTGCTGTTATGATCCTTGAAACGATCAACTCTTTTCTTTCATCCGTATTTTTCCCGAAATATGGTTTATAAATATCAATCATTGCAGAAGAAGCAAGTGAACTCATTGAGCCCGCAAGAGTTGACATAGCAGCTGCAAAAAGCCCAGCAATTATTAATCCCGAAATCCCAGAAGGCATATATTTCACTATAAAATCAGCGAAGACCTCATTTGGATTCATGTTTTCCCCGTTATAAAAAGTGTAAAGCATCAACCCGATGAATAAAAACATGAAAAATTGAAACGCAACTATAAAACCTGTGGTAATTAACGCCTTTTGACTGTTTTTTAATGAGTTAGTTGTAAGAAGTCGTTGAACTATGAGTTGATCAGCCCCATGAGAAGCCATTGAAAGAAATGCACCACCTATTAAGCTCGCAAATAAAGTATATGGTTGAGAGAAGAACTCTTTCAATGGTTTATCAAAACCCCAGTTTATGATTTTAAATTTATCCACTGAAAAATTTAACACATGCAAGATTCCACCGTCAATTTTATCCGCCAAAACAACAATAGCTGCGATAGCTCCACCTATATAAATGAACATCTGCACAACATCCATCCATATAACTGCTCTAACGCCTCCGATGAATGTGTAAAGAAAGGTAACGAGGGAAACTATGGCAATTGAACTTACATAGATTTGAGCATCTGACCAATTGGCGAATTGTTCTGAATTTTTCAGAATTATAGCAAGTGGTATTGCTGTCGTGAAAAGCCTTACACCATCAGCAGCAAGTCGTGTTAGCATAAATACAATAGAGGCAAAGTTTCTCACCTTTCGCCCGAACCTTAAGCCGAGGAATTGATACGCAGTTGCAAGCTCACCCCGATAATAAGCAGGTAAAAGAAGAAAACTCACAATAATTCTGCCAAGAATATAGCCAAATGTAAGCTGAAGGAAATTTAGATTTGTTGCATATGCAACCCCGGGTATGCTTAAAAATGTTAATGCGCTTGTTTCCGTTGCTACAACGGCAAAACAAACAGCAAGCCATGGCACTTGCCTTGCACCAAGAAAATAATCAACCGTGCTTCTTTGTTTTCCCCCGGAAATTATTCCAAAAATAAGGACACCGAAAAGGTAAAGAACTATGATTAACCAATCAATTAAACCGAAGTTCATGAGGTTTACTTTTTTGTTTTTGAGAAGATGGCTTCTTCAACTGTGGGGTAAATCTGGAAAAGTGAGTCAAGTTTAACGATTTTTAATAAATTTAAAACCTTATCTCCAACACCAACGAGAATTGTCTCCCCATTGTTCTCCCTCATTCTCCTCTCACAAAGTAAAAGTGAACTCAGACCAGAACTATCACAATATTCAACTTGAGACAGGTCAATTATCAATCTTCTCACACCGCTTTGGCATAGAGCGAGAAACTCTGCTTTCAGTTCTGGCGAGATCGTCATATCAAGTTTTTTTTCTCGGAGTTTAAAGACTATTGTATCTTTGGATGGTTTTGATATTTCAAAGTTCATAAAGCAAAATTTTTGTTAAAATATGCTTAACGAACCAATCATACCTGAATAAGCTGATTTTAAATCTGTATTCCTGCTTATCGCAAGTTGAAAGTTATAGAACAAATCGGCATTGTCTCGTTTGAAACCAATTTTAACTCCAGCGTTAAGCTCCTGACAAAGCCATGCGTTGAAAAGGTCAAAATTAAAACTCATATCAATTGCAATGTCATATCTGAATAGAACGATCTTTTTAATAAAATTTTTCTTCGGAAGACCAAAAATTGAAATGCTATCCTCTGTGACCTCAATGAAGCGATATTTCTTAATTGTGAAGTATTCTTTAAAATCCGATGTGGCTATAACCGTTATGTTGTATCTTCCTGGGATGTTCTTTAACATCTCATAAGCAATCATGAATTGCTCTTTTTCTCTTGGCATTATCACGGCTATATATCTTGCCCTTTGGAATGCCTGCGTGAAATTAACAATTTTTTTCCCTCTGACACCGCTTCTTAATTTTGCAAAAGCGATTATAATTTTTTGAAACAGATTCTTCATTTATGAATTCATCATTTTGATCTTCTTCCGCGTATAAATGCCTGGCGAATATACTCTTTGTCATAGAAGTAATATGAGAGTCCAAGCTTTAAAGCAATGAACCCATCTTTATCTTTTGTGGATGGATTTCCATCAAGGTCACCTCTTGTAGTAAGGTTATATGAAGCTGAAAAGTCAATGGATATGAAATGTTTTACATACATATTTAGCCCGAGCCCAAATCCAGCTGTCGGTGTATTCCTGCCCATATAATCGCTTTTATTGGGTTGATAATGAATTATTCCACCGGAGACGAAAAAGTAAGGGTCAGATTTGCTTCTTGGGACAATGTGGAACTCACCTTGCAATTCACCAGCTATCACTGTGCTCCAGTTTTTTACATTTGTATTTTTATCTCTAAATCCAACCCATCCTCCGGAGAATTTTCCAGCAATTGATAAGAAATCAAAAACGCCCAATCTCACCTTTGCATTTCCGATTGGTTGAACATCTGGCTTTGATTGACCTTGAAAAATTGAAACACCAACATCAGCGCCAAAACCAAATTTTCCAGGCAAAGTTTGAGAGAACAAAAAATTACTCACTACCCCAACTAAAACTAAAAATAAAGTTTTACGCATTTTTCCCTCCATTTTTATTTAATGAGTTCAAGGAATTCTTCCTCAGTTATTATCTTAACTCCAAGTTGCCTTGCTTTGTCGTATTTTGAACCGGGATTTTCACCAACGACGACATAATCAGTTTTTTTGCTCACGCTGTTGCTCACTTTTCCCCCGAGTTCCTCAACTTTCTCCTTTGCCTCTTCACGAGTAAAGTTTTTCAATGTCCCTGTGAAGACAAATGTTTTTCCGGCGAGTTTTTTCTTTGCTTTTTCCTCCGGTTTAATTTCAAAATTTAATCCAGCGGTTCTTAATTTTTCTATCAATTCAAGGTTTCTCTGGTCGTGGAAGAATTTATAGACGCTCTCAGCTATCCTTGGTCCAATGCCATAAACTGATTCTATCTGCGATGGCGTTGCCTTCATAAGTTTATCAATTGAGCCGAAAGCATCTGCAAGAAGTTTCGCAGTTTCAGAGCCAACATACCTTATACCAAGTGCGTAAAGAACGCGATGAAACGGTTGTTTTTTGCTATTCTCAATTGAGTTTAACAAATTTTGAACGCTTTTTTCACCGAAACCTTCAATCTTTACAAGTTTTGGTTTATGTTTGTGAAGTTCGTAAATATCGGCATAGTTTTTCAAGAAGCCAAGTGTAACAAGTTTATCAACGATTGCTTCACCAAGCCCTTCTATATCCATTGCTCCTCTTGAGGCGAAATGTTCAATTCTTGCTCTTACTTGTGCTGGACATTCTGGATTTTCGCAGTAGTAATTTGCCTCCCCAGCAGGTCTTTCAATGGGTCCTCCACAAACGGGACATGTTTTAGGAAACTCAAATGGAACTGCTTCAGGTGGACGCTTTTCAAGAACAACGCCAACTATTTTCGGAATTACCTCGCCGCTTCGCTCAACTATTACGGTATCACCAACTCTTATATCTTTTTCTTTGATATAATCCTCATTGTGAAGAGTTGCTCTCGTTATAATTACACCGCCAAGTGGAACAGGTTGGAGTTCAGCAACTGGGGTTATTGTTCCAACCCTTCCAACTTGTAAGGTAATTCCAAGGAGTTTTGTCTGTGCTTGCCTTGGTGTGAACTTAAAGGCAATCGCCCACCTTGGGCTTTTTGCAATTGCCCCGAGGATTTCCTGCTGGCGAATTGAATCAACTTTGACAACAATCCCGTCAATTTCATAAGGCAATTCATCTCTATGATCTTCCCAATATCTCCAGAAATCAATCACCTCATCTATGTTTTCGCAAAGTTTGATGTGTTCACAAACAGGGAAACCAAGGCGTTTCAGTATTTGCAAATTTTCATAGTGACTTTCAAGTTCAACATCTTCAGCCAGAAGATAATATGCGAAGAATCTCAATGGTCTCTGCGCGACAAGCTTTGGGTCTTGAAGCTTCAAAGTTCCAGCGGTTGCATTTCTTGGGTTTGCAAAAATTCTTTCTCCAAGGCGTTCCCTTTCTTCATTTAATTTTTCAAAATCGGTTTTGTTCATATAAACCTCACCACGAACCTCAATGTTTAAGAACTTTTCATCAGGGTTTATTAATCTCAAAGGGATTGAACGAATTGTTTTTATATTGTTTGTTATATCATCCCCTTGAACCCCATCACCACGTGTTGCCCCGAGGACAAGAATCCCGTTTTCATATTTTAATCTCACAGCAACGCCATCAAATTTTAACTCAGCGACATATTTATATTTTTCCCCCTCAAGAAGTTCAGCAACTCTTCTATCAAAATCTTTTATCTCTTCAATTGTGAAAGCGTTATTTAGACTTAACATTGGGCTTGGATGTGTAACGGTTGGAAACTCCTTTGTCGGTTGCCCACCAACTCTTTGCGTTGGCGAATCGGGAGTGACAAGCTCTGGATACTGCTTTTCAAGCTCAATCAATTCTCTCATTAACATGTCATATTCAAAATCAGAAATTATAGGTTCTGCGAGAACATAATATCTGTAATCATGCTCTCTTATTTCTTTCCTCAACTGTTCAATCCTCTCAATAATTTTCGGATCAATCTGCCTCATGGTTCGGTGATTCAAATTTTTTTAATTTACCTTTGAATTGAAGCAGATTTAAGTTTTTCTCTGTCAATAACATAATTTCTCACAACTGCTCCCTTTTTCCCAACCGGTTCAAGTTCATATCCATTGAGTATAAATTTTATTCCACCGGCATTCCCAATCGTGAAATTAAAATTATTCTTAGCTTTTAAAGTTAAACTTGAATTCGGTGGCATAAGGAATTCCTTAACCTGAGCACTATCAATTATAACATTAAACCATACAGAATCGGTTGAAATTATTCTCAAATCAAGGCTATCAATTTCAGATGTTGTTTGTTTTATGTTATTTTGGACTTGCCCAATTTTTGAAATTTCTTCAACTGCTGTTTCAAAACTTTTTTTCTCAATGGGTTTCTTTTCTTCTTTATCAACCCCGACGAAGATAAAAACGACAACAAGTATCAAAACAAATGCACCGATTATCCAGAGAACATTTTCGGAGAGAAAGGAAGAGAAATCAAACTGGATTCGGGCACTTTCTTTTTTTTCAGTTACAGGTTTAAGCGAGGCGATTTCGTTTTCAAACTCTTTTATAACTTCATTTGGATTTAGACCCACAACCCTTGCATAACTTCTAATAAAAGCTCTAACATACGGCTCAGGAGCGAAATCATAAACCCCATTTTCAATTTTTTCAAGAAATTTTTCGCTTATCCTTGTTTTTTTTGAGATGTCTTTAAGGGTTAAATTCCGACCCTCACGCGCTTGTCTCAGGATCTCAGCAACGCTCATCTTGTTCCATTTTAGTTTTCAAAATAATTTAATAAAATTAATCCTTTAATCAAACTCGCTGGAAAAACATATTCGGGAAGGGGTTAAGAAGGGAATTGGTGGGCGCTGCAGGATTCGAACCTGCGACCTCTACCGTGTGAAGGTAGCGCTCTTGACCAACTGAGCTAAGCGCCCAAGCTTTGTGATATTAATTTAATAAACCTACATTGAAAAACGCAAATCCCTGCCACTAATTTCGTTTTCTAACTTGGGATGGTTAATTTGTGGGCAATTGAATTTATCCTTGCCTTTATCAACTCATCCGTTGGGTTATGTTTAAGCATCAGCTCGTAGCATGAAAGAGCATTTTGAAACTCACCTGCACCAAGATATAAAAGCGCAAGAAGCTTGATCGCATCATAAAAAAAGCGTGAATCCTCGCGAGTCCCAAACCATTTCAGAACATCAATCGCCTCATTAAACTTACTTAATCCAGCAAGACATACCCCAAGGTTATATCTTATCTCATCATCATCTTTGAATTGAAGCGCCAGTTTCAAATTGTTAACAGCCATCTCCAGATCTCCCTCAACCTGTGAAATACCTGAGAGAACTTTGAAAATATAAAAAGATGGTTTTACCCCCGAGATATATCTTATAAGTTGAATGGCATTTTTGTTTCCGTTTTTATATTCTTCAACGAGAAAATCAATAAATTCTGTGTAAAGTTGTTCGCTTGATATAAATTTGAGAAGATGTTCTTTCACTTTATTAAGATTTCCCTCTTTAAAGTAGCAGATTCCCAGTTTAAAGTTGATTTCTTCTGGCTCAAAAAGGTTTTCAAATGCGATGTCAAGTGTTTTACCTCTTAAAACAGAATGTAGGTTTTTTAGCGCTTTTTCAAAAAAGTTTTTCGCAAGTGTAAAGTTTGATTTTCTCATATAAACAAGCCCAGCCTGATAATATGAACTTACTTGAACTGGGGCAAGTTTTGAGGATTTAACAAAATATTCAAGCGCTTGCGAAATGTTTCCTATTTGTATCTCGTATCTTCCAAGTATGTTGTATATTTGCGCCCGAAGAGAATCGCCAAGATTTGAGATTTCTTTAGGTATTGAGATCGCTTTTTCCAAAAATTTAATCCCTTCCTCTTTTTCTTGCATTAAAATTTTTGTTATGCCGATATGATAGCAGGTATATGCGTCGTTTGGATTTTCTTGAAATTCTTCAAGCAAAATTTGAAGATTTCGTTCATATTTTTTTCGCATAGTTTCATCATCTTGAGCATACCCAAGGTGTGTAATTGTTATATCTGTTTTCGCGAATTTCCCACCAACTTTTAAAATTGAAGGTGAAATTTGTTCGTGAATTTTTCTCTCAAATTTAACTCCGCTCTTCTTTCTGAATAATCTCGGGTATTCTGCTATGGAGGTTTTCCCATCTTTATCTGTATTCAAAATCCTAACATATAAACCGTCAAAGCTTAGATTGAGGTATTTTCTGATTTTTTCTTTTTGTCCCGGGTTTAATCTTTCATCAGCGTCAAGCACAAGGATCCAATCACCAGTTGCATGCTTTATTGATTCATTTCTCGCAATGGAAAAGTCATTTTTCCATTCAAGGAAGAAGACTTTTGCACCATAAGAGCGAGCAATTTCAACTGTTTTATCCGTTGAACCAGTGTCAACGAGTATTATTTCATCAACGACATCTTTTACGCTTTCAAGACATCCGGGGAGAAAACTTTCTTCGTTTTTAACGATCATACAGAGTGAAAGTCTCGGCATTTTGGTTTTTCTCGTTTGTTGTCAATGGGATAAAAATTTCGTTATGTTTAGGTTTCTTTTTCCCGAGAAAAATTTCAGTTGGGGGTGCTCCCCATTTTTCAACGAAGATTTTTTCATTTTGTTTAAGAATATGGATATATTTTTCCCTTCCATTTGCATTAAAGCTTTTTGAGCCAAAATGATGTATGAAAACATCTTTGGCAATTGCTATTTTAAATCCTGCGAGGACTGTTCTAAGACAGAAATCATCATCCTCAAAGTTTCCTGGTGAAAATCTCTCATCAAAGCCTCCAATTATTTCAATCACTTTTCGTTTTATAAGCATGCATAACCCTGCAACTCTTGGAAATATAAGCTTTTGTCCTTTGTTTTTTTGATATAAGTCCTCCGAAAATTTTAAAAGTGAAATTTCATCTACTTTTTCTCCTTTCAGGTAAAATTTTTCAGCACCATCAAGTTTTTGCAAGCCACTAACATAATTGCTCATCGGAGCCACTATGCCAATTGTGGGATCATCAATAGTGTGAGCGATTAAGCGTTCAATCCATTTATCTGTAACTATGACATCATTATTTAAAACAACAATATATTCCCCCCTTGATAAAGCAATCCCTTGATTTACAGCTTTTGGAAATCCATAATTTTGTGGATTAGTTATGACCTTAACAACTTCACCAATAGTTGCGCTAAGCGATGACAAATAATCTTTTGTTTCATCTGTTGATGCATTGTCAACAACGATGATTTCATACGATACATTTGTAAATTTTTGAATGCTCTCAATTGCAAGCTTTGTGTGCTTAACTTGATTGAAAACAGGGATGATTATTGAAACAAGAGGAAGGTAATTTCGTTTTGCGTTGTTTAGCTGAATTATTCTAAATTTAGCTCTTTCATTTTTAGGGTCTACCTCAAGAACTTTTTTATAGAAAAATTCAGCGTTTTGACCGTCGCCCAATTCTAAGCAAATGTCCGCTATATTTAGAAGTGTTTCAACATCATCAGGCATTATTTTTAAAATCTCGCGATAGGATGAGAGCGCTTGCTCAAGTTCCCCTCTCTCAATAAATATATCAGCAAGGTTTTTCCAAGCTGTTATGTTATTTCTATCATGGTAAGTTGATTCTTTAAGATGGGAAATCGCTGAGTTAATATCATTGGAATTATATTTCAATATCGCAATATCGTTGTGGATTTGTGAGAGAAGAGATTTAAGTAAGTTGAGATTCCGAATTCCTGTCTTTGCTTCATTATCTTTCCCCAACCAATTTAATACCCTGATATTGTGATAAGCCCTTGAAATTTCTTTTATCGCATATCTTAGAGCGAGATAAAAATATCTTTCTGAAAGAATTAAGTTATTTTCAGAATACATCGTCCTTGCAAATTGAAGCAAAGACTCAGTTGTAAATTCAGATTCAGCATCAAGTGAGAAAAATTTTCTGCCTTTCCAATTTTTGGGTCTATTGTCATCATACACTGCTCTTTTTATAGCTTCAAGATAACTATGTCCGAACTTCAAATCTGGTTCAAGATAGTTGCCCTCGCCCCATTCGTTCCATGCGTTTATGAAAACAATTCTATGCTCTGGTTTTCTATTTTGAATTCTCTCTATCTCAACCCTTAACCATTTCTCAAATATTTCAGGTGATGGATTTGTCAGAATAAAAGGTTTAAATCGTTTCCTTCTTGCAGTGTTGTCCCATCCTGGGGTAACGCATGCGAATACATTATTTGATTGCTTCATAAACTCTTCGTTTACATCCGACATTAAATTGACAGTCTCAGTGTAATCAAATATAAAGCTAATTTTATCTAGCGAAAGCCCTTTTTTAATTACTTGGAAATTTATAATAATACTAAAGAATGGCTGAAATATGAGCTCACCATCAAATCCAGTTCCTCTCCAATTTGATACGTTATCTGCTGAACATTTTATTGAAATTAAAAATAAATCAAACCCATTATCTTTCGCAAGTCGCCTCCAAAGCTTAATCATATCTTTAAGATCAGGAATCTGCCCCGGACGATATATCAAGAAAGCCGGTTTACCCTCAATTTTAAAATATCTTTCATCTTTAAAAAATTTAAGCAACCAGTTAAAATGTTCAACATGATCCATTATCCCGCCGTAGGTTTGCTTCATGATGATTTCGTTATCAAGTCCATCCCATCTTCTCGTCCAGTTTTCGTTTGCCCAAGCGAGGCAGAATGGGAAATCAGGTTTACCTGATTCTAAAATTTCAATCAATGGTCTTTCAAGTAATAATTTTCCATTGAACCAGTAATGCCAGTAACAAAATGCGTCTATTCCATATTCTCTTGCAAGCTCTGCTTGCATTTCTCTTGTTTCAGGAACTCTCAAGTCATAAAATCCAGTATCAGCTGGAATGCGAGGTTGATAATGCCCTGGGAAAAGAGGTTTTGATGTTGCTACCATCCTCCATTCGGTAAACCCCTTTCCCCACCACTTGTCATTCTCTGGAATTGGATGAAATTGTGGGAGGAAAAAGGCAATAACCTTTGCCCTTTTTTCTTTCTTTACTTCATCAAATTCCGTTTCAATTTCTACATTCTTATCTACTTTCACACCCCCTTCTTCAAAATTGCTTATAAATTCATCAACTGCATTTATAACTTCCCCAACAGGGATTCCTGATGCGGGTCCGAAATCATTATATATTAATTTTACATTTGCTCCATTTGCGTAATCTCCAGTAAATGGCATGTATCTTTTGAAATTTCGGTAATGTCCAAGTAATACTACTCCAGGTGTCTCAACAGCATTTGCAATATGAGCTGGTCCGCTATCAACACCTATAAATAGCAATGAGCGACGGATAACCTCAGCTGTTTCAAGTATTGTTGTTTTGCCACATAAGTTTATAAAATCATTGAAGTTATATTTTTGAAGTATAGACTCAGTTCCAACTTCTACTATAGAGAGCTTATGTTTTTTTAAAATATGCTCTGCAAGTTTAACCCAATTTTTATCAATCCAATCTCTTGATTTCTCATTTGAAGAGCAATGAAAGACAATATATTTCAGAGGCAAGTTTAATGAATCAACTTTATCTTTTGCTTGTTTAGTTATATACACCCTTGGTTTTCCATCAATAGATGGCAACCCAGCCGAGCGAGAGAAAGCGGAAAGTAAACTGCCAAGAAAATAATAATTTTCCGCCGTCACTATAACTTTCCCATTGATGTTATTAAGTGGGATATCGCAAGTAGGGCAGATTCTACCGTGAATGTGAAGGTCAACCACTTTGTCAAAAATACTACTCCTTTTAAGTTCAATCCATTCGGTTAAGCAATTTACAACAAGGGTTTCATCTATATATGGATTAGGGTTAATCAATTCTTCATATTCCTCTCTGACACACCAAGTAATATGTGCATCAGGATATTTTGCTCTTAAATATCGTGAAACTGGCTCACATGCGATGATATCTCCCATATGTTCAACCAAACCAATTCCAATTTTTAATGGCTTAATTGAATTTTTAAATGAGGATTTATAATCTGTAGGCTTTAACTCTATATCATCTACATTTATTTTACGCTTTGCTATTACAATCATATCCTCTCTTATAATTCCTGGCAGAATTTCAATGATATCAAGCCCAGCTCTGTCAAAGAGTAAATATATATTTTGCTCATTGAAGAGAAATAGGTGTTCTTCAGGTTTAAAATGGAGCCATTTTTCCCCCTCACCCTTATAATTTGGTGTTTGAAAGATACAAATTCCATCCTCATTTAAAATTTTTGCAACATGTTTTAACGCTTTGAGTGGGTCTGTGAAATGTTCAAGGACATCAAAACCAGCAACAACATCAAATTTTTCAATCGGTAGATCAACATCAGGAAATAAACCCGGGATAATTTCTTTAAGATTAAACTTGTTTTTGGCAAATTCACATGTTTTTTTATCTACTTCAATGCCCACAACATTTTTGACTCCATTTTCTTTGCAGAAGTATAGAAATCCCCCGTGAGCACAGCCAATTTCTAATAATGATTCTGTGTTTGGTTTAAATATTTTAAGAATTTTAAACCAAATTGGAATTCTATCCCTGAAATCTACTTCGGCTCTTTCTTGGATAGATGGATAACCAAATTTATTTGTCACATAATCGTTCCAATATCCATCAAAGGTATAGAAATTTTCAAGTTTTTGCCTTGATGGAATATCTTTTACGATAAAAGTTTTGCAATTTTGACACTCGTAATATGAAGGGTGAGCACATGGTTTTAAAATTCCTCCGCACCAGCATCTGCGAGATTCCATATTTTTATCTCTTTTTTTCTTCTTTATCGGAATATTTTTTCAAGTCTTTAATGCTGAAATTAAAGTAATTTGCGATGTCATCCGATAAATAGATGTGAAAAAACACCAAGGCAAGGATGCCTTGGGAAATTTAAAACAAACAAAAACAAGGAGGTTATTAGCCATGGCATTCTCACAGGGAACACGCATCAACACCAACATCGCAGCGATGAACGCTTATAATGCTCTTAACGACATCAATCGTGAGCTCGGCGTTCATCAACTCCGCCTTGCGACAGGCAAAAAAATCAATTCTGTTTCCGATGACCCTTCTGGTTACACGATTGCCAAGAAATTACAAGCAAGAAGTCGTGGGCTTGCTCAGGCAATCAACAATGTCGGTGATGCCAAAAATGTTCTCTCAATAGCGGAAGGCGGATTGCAAAAGATCAACGATTTGCTTGTCTCAATTAAAGAGCAAGTGACAAGGGCTGTAAACGGTGGTTTAAGCAATGATGAATTGCAGGCAATCGCGACGCAGATCAATGATTATATGAGTGAGATTGATGATATTGTTAGACAAACTAAGTTCAACGGCATGCAATTGCTTAATGGTGCTGGCGGTGGTGCTTGGGTTACTGGAAGAGCCTTCCAAATTGGTAGCGATAGCGGTGATACGCTTACAGTTAAATTTGATATAACTGTTGATAGCACGCTTATTAAATCTTCAGCAGTTGTAACAAGCGATTTGACAAGTTCGTTTATCACAACAGTTGATAACGCTATCAGAACAGTAACCCAACAGTTGCAATATGTTGGTTCACTTGTCAATCGTCTTGATGTGAAAGAGGCGAATTTGATTGTTTCAATGACAAACACGGAAGCAGCAGCAAGCAGAATCTTTGATGCCGATATTGCCAAAGAACAAGTTGAGGTCGCCAAACTTTTGATACTCCAGCAAACAGCAACCGCTCAACTTGCTCAAGCTAACGCTGCTCCACAAGGAGTGCTTGCATTGTTTAGATAATCAATGGAGATGATGACGCTGGGACGATAGACACTTAACCTCGGGGGTTGCCACACTTGGCAACCCCCATCATGTTTAAAAATAGCACAACAAATATAAACTTTTAAGCAAAATGCAAGAGAAATACATAGAGAATGAAATTCTAAACCTTTCACCCGTTGAACTCATTCTAAAAATTTACGATGTTGCCATCATAAGCTGTAAAAGAAAAGACGCAGAAAGAGCGAATAAAGCAATAACTGAACTTATTGCCTCGCTTAACTTTGATTATAAAGAAATTGCTTTGAGTTTATTTAAACTTTACCACTACTGTCAATATGAGATAAGGCGTGGGAATTTTGATAATGCGGTTGAGATTTTGAAAGAACTTCGTGATGCTTGGGCAAAGGCTTTCAACTTAAAATAGGAGGTAAAAATGTCTTTTTATCTTAACGCAAGTAGTGTCATTAATCCGATTGATAACTTGATACAGATGTTTAAACAGGCGGAAGGCAATAAACTTATTAAGCCAGTTGAAACGCAGAAAAATTTAATTCAAACGAAAAATTCAACATTTCTTGAGTTGAAAACAAAGTTAAACTCGCTTTTTTTAGCGGTAAAAGATTTATCAATCGTAGGGGCAAACTCAAAATTTCAGGTTAAAACTGCCGATATCTCAGATCAAACAGTTTTATCAGTCAGCGTTGAATCATCTGCAACTCCTGCAAATCATACAGTTTTTGTTCAACGACTTGCCAAAGAAGAAACAGTCATCTCTTCAAAGTTTTCAAGCGATGGAATGGAAATTTTGACAACAGAAGGAACTGGAACGAAAACAATAAGACTTACAATAAATGGCATTTCAACCGATTTAAACATCTCAATTTCAAGTGGAGATACAAATAAGGTAATTTTAAATAAAATTGCCACCGCTATAAATTCTTCAATTTCTGACGCAAGTGCAAGCGTTATAAATGATACAAGTTCAACCTCACGGCTTGTTATAAAAAGCAAGAACACGGGGAGTCAGTATGCTATTACTCTTTCTGACATTTCTGGAACTTTGCTCGCAAATATCGGGCTTGATTCAAATGTGGTTTCAAATAGAATTTCCTCAACGGATACATCGGGTGGATATCTCTATAGTGATGTTAACTTGCTTGATGCGGAAATTATCGTTGATGGGATAACAATAGTTCGGAGTTCAAATAAAATAAATGATGCCATCTCTGGCGTTGCAATTGAACTGAAAAAATCTCAAAATGCTGGAGACACTCCCGTATCAATTACAATTAAAAATGATGCGGTAAAAGTTAGGGAGGCAATTGATTCCTTTATCAAAGCCTACAACGATTTGGTTAAGTTCATAAACGATAAAACAAAAACGACATCTGATGGGGTGCGCTCTATCTTTAGCGGTGATTATACGCTCATGAGGTTGAAAACTGATTTAAGACTTAAAGTAAGCGGTCAAGTTTCAACGGGTGCTTTAAGATTTTTAAGTGACATCGGGATAAAAACAAACCAAGATGGAACACTATCAATCTCTGATGGCGCAAAACTTGACAGGTTAATTTCAACAGATGTCTCACAAGTTGAATCGCTTTTCAATTCATCTGATGGAATTGCCGTTAAATTGAAGGAGTTTATAAATCCATTTGTTCAAATCGGCGGAGTAATTGACCAGCGAGTTAATTCTGGAAAAGAACAAATAAAACAGCTTGATGAGAGGATAAAGTCTTTAAATAGCTTGATAGATCAAAGGGCGGAGGCTTTGCGAAAACAATTTGCGCAACTTCAATCTCTTTACTACGCTTTTACAAGGCAACAAACAATGATTCAGCAATTAACACAAATTCTTATGCCATGATACAAGAGATAAAAGACATATCAACGCCACAACCAGTCAATCAAAACATGGCTGAATTTAGGGAAGCGAAGACAGTCATTAATGAAAAAGGTGACAAGGAAACGAAGCGTGAGGTATCAGTTGAAGAGATTGAAAATATAGTAAAAGAGTTAAATAAGTTTATTCAAATTTTCAACACGAAAGTTGCTTTTGAAATTGACGAGGAAACGAAGAAAACGATTTTGAAGATTGTTGATGTTGAAACAAACGAAATAATTCGCCAGATCCCGCCCGAAGAACTTTTAAGGATTTCAAGAAGGATAAGTGAATTACTTGGATTGATAATCAATGAAAGGATTTAGCTCAAATACTCAACTTTTGCAGTTGATTTTTGATGAGCTTCGGGAGATTTTAAAGATAACGCTTTTAATTCGTGAGATGGTTTTAAAAGAAGAATTTGAAAGGTTACCCGATTATCTTTCACAGCGTGAGCAAAAAATTGAGAGGTTGGCTGAACTTTTAAACGAACTTAAAGCAATAAAAAATGAAATTCCGAATTTCCAGCAGGTAAGGTCTGAAATTAAAACAATTTTTGATGAAGTGCTAAAGATTGAGGCTGAAAATGCCGATAATATAAGAGAAAAGATGAAAGAGATTTCGGAGGAATTAATAAAGCTCATTGAGCGCAGGAAAATTTTAAATTATTTGAGGTGAAAAATGAAAATAAATGAAATAAGTGGGAAAATACCGTTACCTGAAGAAAACAGCGGGAAAGGAGCGCAGAAGTTGGGAGATAAAAAAGATAAAATTGAAATTTCGGGCGAGGCAAAGGAACTTTATAAATTAACAAGAATTGAGAAAATTGAAGAAATAAGGAAAAGGGTTGACGCAGGCTTTTATAACTCTGATGATGTAATTGACAAGGTTGCAGAAAAGATTTACGAGCATTTGAAAATGAATAGATAATCCAGAGCCCCTTAATTACAGCACCTCCCCGCTTAACTTGGTTGCTGACCCCGAACTTTTTTGTTCGGGGTTTTTTATTTTTAACTTTTTGAAAATTTCAATTATTCCGCATATATTTTTACCAAGTTTATTCATTGAGAAGATCCAAATTGTAAGAGTTTATCCTTTATGAGGCTTTGAAATTTTAGTATAGTTTTAATTTAGGTGATTTCGGTCGTTTTCTTCTATAAAAAATTTGGAGACAATGATGCGACCGACAAGGGCGGAGATTAATCTTTCCGCATTTGAGTTTAATTTTAACCAAGTTAGAAAGCTTATCGGTGGGGGAACAAAGATAATGGCGGTTGTCAAAGCAAATGCCTATGGACATGGAGCTGTTGAAATATCAAAATCCGCTGTTTCGCTTGGCGCTGATTATCTTGCGGTTGCAATTCCAGAAGAAGGAGTTGAATTAAGGAAAAATGGGATTAACATACCAATCCTTGTCTTCACCCCAGCATTTGAGCATCAAATGGAGCTTTTTATCAAGTATGATTTAACAGCAACGATAACCTCACTTCATGAAGCAGAGAAATTCAATTCACTATGTGAAAAATTTGGTAAGAAGGTAAAATGTCATATTAAAATTGACACGGGAATGGGAAGGATTGGCGTAAATTATAAAAGTGCATTTGAATTTGTGAGAAGAATTTATAACGAGTTTAAAAATCTTTACATTGAGGGAATTTACACACACTTTGCCACATCGGACGAAAAGGATAAAACTTTTGCTTATGATCAGTTTGAAAGATTCATTAATTTAATTAAGGAACTTAAATTTGCTGGAATTGAATTTCAATTGAAGCATTGCGCAAATTCCGGAGCAATACTTGATATGCCAGAGACATATCTTGATATGGTTAGACCCGGAATTATGCTTTACGGCTATCATCCATCGCTTGAGGTTTTGAATAAGATTGAACTTAAACCTGTTATGACTTTAAAATCAAAAGTTGCCTTTATAAAGGAAATTGAACCTGGAACAAGCATAAGTTATGGGAGAAAATTTATTGCGAGTGGGAAAACAAGGATTGTAACTATACCGATTGGATATGCGGATGGTTATAGACGCTCGCTTACAAATCTTGGAAAGGTTCAGATAAATGATAAAATTTTCCCGGTTGTTGGAACTGTGACAATGGATCAAATCATGGTAGATGTGGGGTTGAGCACAGAAATAAAGGTTGGTGATGATGTAATTTTATTCGGGAGTGGAACTTTAACCGCTTGGGAACTTGCGAAATTGCTTGGGACAATACCTTACGAGATTTGCTGTAATGTTTCAGCAAGGGTTCCAAGGATTTATTTAAGGGATTAAAAACAAAAGGGTCAAACTCATGGCATCAAAAGCATTCGCAGTGATAATGGCTGGTGGAGTTGGTTCAAGGTTTTGGCCTAAAAGCAGAGCCAGAAAACCAAAACAATTTTTAAACATTCTTTCCTCAAAATCTTTAATTGAGCAAACGATAGAGCGAATCAACCCATTGATCCCGGAGGAAAATATACTTATCGTTTCAAACAAGAATCAAACTGCGGAACTTGTCCAAGTTCTTCCAAAATTCCCAATCCAAAATATAATTCTTGAGCCACTTTCCAAAAACACAGCACCATGCATTGGTCTTGCAAGTTTGTTTATAAAAAGGCATCAACCCGATGCAGTTATGGTAGTATTGCCTTCGGATCACTTGATAACCGATGTTGAAAAATTTCTTAACACATTAAAAATTGGAATTGAATCTGCATATGAAACTATGGGATTGATAACCATAGGGATTCAACCAACTTATCCATCTACTGGATATGGTTATATTCAATTCATTGAGGACGATGAAAGTGAGATGTCAAAAAAGGGAGTTTATAAAGTGAAAACGTTTGCTGAAAAACCTGATCTTGAAACAGCCCAAAAATTCCTTGATAGCGGAGATTTTCTTTGGAACAGCGGTATGTTTATATGGAGAGTTGATGTGATACTTGACGAAATTAAAACGCATTTACCGGATATTTATGAAGAACTTATGAAAATTGATGAGGCAATTGGGAGAGATGATTTTAAAACGGTGCTTGAACAATCATATGGGAAGATGAGAGCAATTTCAATTGATTACGGAGTTATGGAGAAGACAGATCGTGCTTATGTAATAAAAGCAAATTTTGGATGGAGCGATGTTGGAAGTTGGGAGGAAGTTTATAACCTTGCGCCGAAGGATAAGGATGGGAATTACATTGCTTCAAATTCAGAAAATGTGATTTTAATTGATGTCAAAAATTGTTTAGTTGAAGGGAATAGAACTCTTATTGCAATGATTGGTGTTGAAGATTTGATAGTTGTGAGTACAGAAGATGCCATCCTGATTTGTAAACGTGACAGAGCCCAGGATGTCAGAAATGTTGTTAATTTTCTCAAACGAAAAAATTTAGATAAGTATTTATGAGGTCTTTAAAAATTTTAGGGATAATTTCCGCATTCGTGTTTAATTCATGCACGAGCGCTGTTCGTTATTCAACTCAGGATACATCCTTTAAAAACTCCGAAAAAGTTCAAGTCGGTGTTGCATCATACTACGGCGTGGAGTTTCACGGTAGACCCACAACAAGTGGGGAAACTTATGATATGAACGCTCTCACAGCAGCTCATCCAACTCTACCGATAGGAACACTTGTTAAGGTTACAAACCTTGCAAATAATAAAAGTGTAATCGTGCGGATAAATGACAGAGGTCCTTTCAAAAAGAATAGAATTATTGATGTTTCGTATGAGGCAGCTAAACAACTTGGTTTTATAAACGATGGTACAGCTCTTGTGAAAATTGAAGTCATAGAATTACCAAAGGACGGTCAAGATAAATAAATTTTTGACATTGCAAGGCAGGACGATACCATAATCTCTTCACTTATTAATAACTTTCTAAACAAAATTTTCAAAGTTAACTTGAGAAGATTAAAACCACCAGCTTTAAGGAAAGGAGATGTAATTGGAATCATTTCCCCGGCAAGTTCGCCAGATGATTTTTCAAGGATAGATAAAGGTATAGCATATCTTGAAAGTTTAGGTTATAGAGTAAAACCAGGTAAGTACATTTATGGGCGAAGTGGTTATCTTTCGGCTGGGGACGATGAAAGGGCAAGGGATTTGAATGAGATGTTTTTGGATCCGCAAGTTCGTGCGATAATTTGTGTAAGAGGTGGCTACGGCACGCCGAGAATACTTGATAAGGTTAATTACATTGCTATAAGAAAAAACCCTAAAATTTTCGTCGGCTACAGCGATATAACAGCGCTTCAATTTGCCATCTTTAAAAAAACTGGCTTGATAACTTTCTCTGGTCCGATGCTCGCAGTTGATATTTATTCAAATTTTGATGCTTACGCTGAGGAATTTTTCTGGCGGATTTTGACATCAAAATCAAGCAAAATTGAGATAAAAAATCCAATTGATCAAGATATCCAAGTTTTAAATCACGGGAAAGCTGCAGGAACATTGCTCGGTGGAAACCTTTCTTTGATTGCGTCAATAATTGGAACTAAATTTCAACCGGATTTTAACAATTCAATCCTTGTGATTGAAGATATCGGTGAAGAACCATATAGAATTGACAGGTATCTTTCGCAATTGAAAAATTCTGGAATACTTAACAAAATTAAAGGCTGTATACTTGGGCAATTTACAGATTGTGTCGCAAAGGAACCTGAAAAAAGTCTAACACTTGAGCAAATCTTTCAGGATTATTTTAAAAATCTTGGAATCCCTATCTTGTCCAATTTAAGTTATGGACACATTCCTCAGAAAATCACTCTGCCGATTGGAGCAAGAATAAAAATTGATACAAAGAGAAAAACAATAACAATAGTTGAAAAGGTTCTTTCTTAAAATAATAACTTTTACATTTTTCACATCGTCTTTATCATCGCAAAACTTTCTTCAATTTAAAATCACCCGTGAACTATCAAACTTTTACTGGAATGGGCTATTTAATTTTCACATCTTAAAGAATTCGTTTGATCTTTACATTTATGAAAAGTTTTCAGAGATGGTGATAAAAACTGATAGAAAATTTATACGAGATGACAACGATTTTAAATTTGGCTTTTACAAATATATCTCCCAACGCTTTAAAGCTGCATTTTTGTTTAACTCAATCTCATTCGTTGATGATAAACTCGCTGCTTTAAGCAGGGCATCATCAAGCGAACTTTTATCTGGTGTAAAGTTTCAAGCATCTTCAAAATTTGGCTTTCACTTTCTTGGTGGATACAAAATTGATTATCAGATGGGTCAGAGGGACAAGGGTTGGGTTTACAAAATTTCTTCCGATACATCTGATTTTATTTTTTCAGACTACCATTTTAAGGCAAATCTAAACCATTATGAGGACTTTATAAATCCAAGAAAAAATGTCTTGTCTGCGTTGAATTTAACAATATGGCGAATGTTTACACCTAATGTTGAGAGTAAAGTTGAATTTCTTGCCAAACATGTGAGGCGTGATTTTTATTTTTACGCTGATACGAATTTGCGAAAAATTTATAACATTAATTTTAACATTGAAGGAAGAGATGAAAAAACGATGTCTGGATCTATGTCTTTGGGTTATCCATTGCTGGACAGGTTAATTTTAAATTTAAATTTTGTTTTGAGCAACAGAAACATAGGGAAAATTATACGATATAAAACATCCTCACTTTACGATTCAAAGATTAGTGAATTTACCCTGAACGCAGGCGCTGGATTATCTTATGAAACGGAAAGGTTAAAGACGAGGTTTGAAATCGGCTATTCGGAGCGAAATGAGATTCATTCCCCGCAAAAGCATGAGCTTACAACCGAAACCTTATTTTTAAGAATAAAACAAAACGAAGAGCAGAAGAACAATAAGAGTTTAAGAAGGATCATAAATGGAGAAATTTCGTTTGATATCTCAAAAAGATTAACAGTTGGAAGTATGTTTTACGTTTCCCTTTTTAGATATGATACGCCAAGCAATCTTAACGATGACGATAGAGATGAATTGCTTCAAATTGTTAGAATTTTTTTTAAGTTGAAAGTTTCAAATGAAGTTCAAATGGAGATCCCACTTGACCTTAACAGTCAGCATCTTATTTATATTTTTGCGACAAGAAGTATTAATAATAACTGGAACAGGATAATAAAACTTTCTCCTTCGGTTATTTTTGAAAGCGGATATTTGAAAAACAGGGCGAGTTTTTCCGTGCTTGCAAATTATACGGTTTATGATTTTGAGTCGGTTGCCTCAACAGTTAAAAGTTATGTTTTTAGACAGTTTTATCTTAACGATTCAATTTTTTTCCCAATTTTGGGAAGGTTGAGTTTTGATGGAAATTTGCAGATTATTTTTTCCGAAAGCGGAAGGTTGAAGTGGAAAGAATTTAAAGAGAAACCAACCATCTTTATAAGGACGAACGAATATAACTTCAAATTAAATTACTCGTTAAACAAAAGTGCAAAATTTTCCATTGGGTATCGCTTTTTTGATGAGAGAAGATTTAGATTTATTGAACTTAACAAAGTTCCAGATTCAAGGATAATCGCATCGGGTCCTGTATCTGTAATAGAGATTACGAATGAAAAATTTAGGTTAAATTTTGATGGTTGGATTGAAAGATTAAAATTTGGTGAAAAGACAAGCGATGTGCCAAATTTGAATATAAATTTAAACATTAATTTATGAAAAAAAACCGTCCAAAATTTGAATCCGCTGATTTTCCATCGGATGTTTCATCGTTCAAGAAGTTTGAAAAATTTCTTTATGAGTTGAGAGGCAAATATAAAATTTCGGATGAGGATTTTTATAGGCTTTATCTTGCTTCAAGTGAAGCGTTTATAAATGCCATCGTTCACGGGAATAAACTTGAACCAAGTAAAAAGGTAAAAGTTAGGTTCAAGTCTTTTAAAAAAAGTTTTGAGATTGAGGTACAAGATGAGGGTGAAGGTTTTGAGCCTGAATCTATCCCGGATCCGACCGTTAATGAGAACCTGTTGAAGGAATCGGGGAGGGGAATTTATATCATCAAAGCTTTTTCCGATGTGGTAAAATTTCACAAAACCAGAAATGGCATGAAAGTCAGAATAAAAATAAAAAAGCGACCGAGCGCCCTCTAAAAAGGGTCGCCCGATCGCCAACGGAGGTGCTACGGCGGGCGTTGAAATCTTAAAGAACGAGCAAATCAAGAAAAGGTGCTCAAATCAAGGTACTTTTAGAGGTGCTCATTTAGGTGCGTCTTCATATAAAAGAAACGCAAATATTGTGCCAAAAAATTTTTAAAATTTTACCAAGATTTCAATAAATTTTTAAATAGATTTTGTTTGTCAAAAGTCATAATTTGGGACAAAAAGTGGCAAATTTAAACAATGCTTACAAACTACCACACCTTAAAATGTTTGATTCAAAAGCTTAAACCAAGGCTTGAGAAATCCACAATAATTGAGGCATTCACGCAGGAAAAAGATACGCTTCATATCACCGTTGAAAAAGATGAACCTTTTACACTTGAGCTCAACGCAACGGGGCGGGGATATATGTTCTTGCGTTCAAAGTTTGAAAGGGCAAGAAAAAATTCGCTTGACATTTTCCCCGAAATTTACGGTGACAAGATAAATGATGTAGAGATTCACAGAGCAGATAGAGTAATTGAGATTTTACTTTCATCAGATCATAAAATTCTTCTTCAGTTTTTCACAGGTAAAGTTAATTTCTTCCTTACCACAAATGAAAATGAAATTATCTCATCTTTTAAAGATCCGAGGCTATACATTGGTAGAAAATTTGAGTTTGAAAAAACTGAATCAAATTATTACGCTGTTGTAAATGATTTTGAGAGTTTCAAAAAAACATGGGAAAGTCTGGATATTGAAGAACCAGCGCAACGGCTTCTCAAAGCAGTTGATACAATTGATATGTTGATGGCGCGAGAAATTTTACACAGAAGCGAAAGCCACACCGTTGAAAAAATCTGGATAAGTCTAAAGGAGATTGATAAAGAACTTAACAACCCATTGCCGAGGATTTATTACGATGGAATTTTCCCGAGGTATTTTTCAATTATTGAACTTACGCATTTAAACTATAAAAAGGTTGAAATTGAGGACATAAACGAGGCGATAAGAAAATTTGTAATTGAGACAAAGATAAACAAAAGTTTTTATAAGGAGAGGGAATCAATTTTAGATAAACTTAAACATTTGCTTGATAAAACGGAGAGGACAATTGAAAAAGTTGAGAAAGAGATCAGCGAAAATCAAAGGGCTCAAATGTATGAAATCTATGGTTCACTTTTAATGGCGAATTTAAATTCTCTGCGTCGTGGGATGGAGGAGGTTGAGCTTTTAAATGTGTTTTCGGAGGGCGGTGAAATGATAAAGATAAAGCTTGACCCCTCACTTTCCCCCGTTGAAAATGCCGAGAGATACTTTGAGAAAGCGAAGAAGACAAGGGCATCATTAAAAATTGCAGAGGCGAGATTGGAGAGATTGAAAGTTAATAGAGAGAAATTGAAGGGTTTAATTGAAAAACTTAATAATTGTGAAAGTTTTGAGGATTTGAAGAGGTTTAAAGATGGCAACCTTCAGGATTTGAAATTGTTTGGAGTTGTGAGGGATAAGGTGGCTGAAAAAGTTGGAAGTAAATTCAGAAGGTTCGTTGTTGATGGTGGGTTTGAGGTTTGGGTTGGTAAAGATGCGAAAAGCAATGATTTGTTAACTTTAAAATTTGCAGATAAAGAGGATTTATGGTTTCACGCTCGTGGAGTTCGTGGGGCACATGTGGTTTTAAAAGCGGGAAAGAAACAGCCGAGCAAGAGAGCGATTGAACAAGCTGCTGGAATTGCGGCATATTTTAGTGAAGCGAAAACATCCTCGCTTGTTCCTGTCATCGTCACAAAGCGAAAATATGTGAGAAAACCTAAAGGAGCCCCCGAAGGTAGCGTAATCGTTGAACGTGAGGAAGTTATAATGGTGGAACCAAAGTTACCTTCTGAGGAAATAGAATAAAGCACATAAAAAATAAATTTTTAACGCTAAATGAAAAAAGAAATCCAACTTGACAAGGCAAATCGGATTTTAAACATCGGAGGTGTTGTTTTGATAACTGCAAAATTTGCAAAAAGAGATAACATCACACCAGTTGCGTGGAATGTTCCAATAAGTAAGGAGCCAGCACTTGTTGCGGTTGCAATTGCTCCCGAAAGATTTATTTATGAATTAATTGAAAAGAGCAAGGAATTTGCAATTAACCTGCCAACGCTTGAAATCTTAAAAGAGGTTTATTTTTGTGGGAAAAATTCGGGTAGAGATGTGGATAAATTTGAAAAAACGAAACTTACAAGGGAAAAAGCAAAATTTATCTCCGCACCATTAATAAAAGAATGCATTGCAAATCTTGAATGCAAGGTTGAGAAAATTTATCCCGCGGGTGATCATAATTTGATAGTAGGGAGAGTTTTAAGAGCAGTTGTGGAAGAGGAGTTATTTGATGATTATCTGAAGGTAAATCTTGAAAGAGCGAAAACGATACATCACCTCGGTGGAAGTTTATTCACGATTCCAGAGAGGATAATTGATGTGAAGAGATTGTAAGGTTAAATTTTCACAGTTAGGCTGATCTGGTGGAGCACGCCGATCCTGCCAAGTGATATAAGTGAGTAATCAAATCTATAGTTTTGAACTTTAATTCCAATCCCAGATGAAAAACCAGTTAAATCAAGCGTTGGGGTGATTTTCATTTCTTGTCTTTTTTCATTGTTGTATCCGAATCTGATATCAAAATTTTCGGAGATGTTAAATTCGCCACCAATTGTAAAGTTTTTAATTCTATCAAGAATTTTGGATGTTGATTCATTTATTTTGTTAAGTCCAAGGTTCAATCGCAGTGGTAGATGTTCAAGCTTCTTTGAAATCGCAAATTTTATCTCAAATGGGAGATTTTCTTTAAATGATATATAACTGTTAAGTTGAGTTCCGATGTTGTTAAGGGTAAGTGCTATGTTAAGGTTTTGTTCTTCAAAAGTGTATAATCCACCGATATCAAAGGCGATGGCAATTGAGCGTGCGCCTGCAATTGATGAGTAAATTAATTTTGAGCTGATCCCATATTTTAATTTCTCATATTCTTTTGAAATTCCAGCGACGATGGCAAGTTCACCAGCTGAGAAAGAACCAATTTGATTTCCATAGCGGTCTGTCTGATTAAAGCTGCCGTAGTTAATGTAAATGAACCCAAGTCCGATGTTTCCGAGATTTTTAAGGTTGGTTGTGTAGGCTCCATATCCAAGATTTATATCAAGCAGGTGTTTAAAAAAGCCGGCGGTTGCATAGTTGTTTTTAAGTGTTGATAAACCAGCGGGGTTGTGGAAAAGCAAGGTTGGGTCATCAATCATGGCTATAAAATTTCCGCCAAGCGCAGATGCCCTTGGGCTTATGTCAAGGCGTAGAAATTCATAGGTAGAATTTCCACCTGCAATTGAGATTGAAAAAAATACAGTGGTTAGAGCCAAAATATATTTCATTTTTTGTGGATTTAAAAGTTTATTTTTCATTTACCGAAAGATAACAAATAAATTTTTAAAGGACAAAAGTTTTGACAAAGAAGCTTTGAAATAGTCTCGTATAACTTGTGATTGAGCGGGTTACATTTGAAAAATTGTTTTTTCTTTATTAAATTATAAATGCCATTTTGATAAGGTTCTTTTTGGGGCGTCGCCAAGCGGTAAGGCAGCGGTCTTTGGAGCCGCCATTCGGAGGTTCGAATCCTCCCGCCCCAGCAAAGGTTTTTATTTTTATGTTTGGTTAATTTGTAAGTTTTTTTTATCTTTGCTATTGACTTGATGTTAGCGATGGAAAAGTAACAAATAGAATGAATGAGTCAGCTTAAGATTTTTTCTGGTAGGTCAAGCAAGGAACTTGCTGAAAAAATAGCAGATGAGATAGGCGAACCGCTTGGAAATTGTGAAATACGAAATTTTAGCGACGGTGAAATTTGGGTTAAGTATCTTGAGAATATTCGTGGAAATGATGTTTTCATTATCCAATCAACTTTCCCGCCATCGGATAATTTGATGGAACTTTTAATAATGATTGATGCTGCGAAGAGAGCCTCAGCGCGCAGGATTACCGCTGTTATACCTTATTTTGGTTACGCAAGGCAAGATAGAAAAGATCAACCACGGGTTCCTATAACATCAAAACTTGTTGCAAACTTGATAACAGTTGCAGGGGCTGACAGAGTCCTAACAATGGATTTACACGCCCCTCAGATTCAAGGATTTTTTGATATACCCTTTGATCATCTTTATTCTGCGGTGGTTCTTGTTCCAGCTATAAGAGAGATGGTTGGCGAGGAAGAATTTGCTGTTGTTTCACCTGATATAGGTGGAGTAAAATTTGCCCGTGGCTATGCTAAAAGATTACACGCTGAACTCATTTTAATTGATAAAAGAAGATCGCGTGCGAATGAATCTGAAGTTGTCAATGTTGTTGGGGATGTAAAAGGGAAGACAATAGTTATAGTTGATGATATAATTGATACAGCTGGGACATTTGTAAATGCTGCAAATGCTTTAATTGATAGAGGGGCAAAAAAAGTTTTCGGTGCTTGTACACATCCAATTTTATCAGGGAATGCTGTTGAGAGAATTGAAAATGCACCAGTTGAAAAAATACTTGTAACAGATACTGTCCCGCTTAGGAAGGGATCACCAAAAATTGAGGTTCGTTCGGTAGCCAAAATTTTTGCAGAAGCAATAAAAAGAATTCATTGTAATGAATCGCTGAGTGTTTTATTTGAAATTGAAAACTAAAAATTTGAAATCTAAATTATGACTGAGATAACTTTAAGCGCAGAGATAAGAAAAACAGGGAAAAGTGCTTCAAATCAGCTAAGGCGAGCTGGGAAGATCCCGGGAATTTACTATGCTCCTGGCGAGGAACCATTGCCGATTGCAGTGAAAGAATCAGAGCTCAAAAATCTAATTTATACAACGGAGGCTCATATAGTTAAGTTAAAGCTTAATAATGGAAAAGAGTTTCAGTGCATTTTGAAAGATGTTGAATTTGATCCTGTAACGGATAAGCCAATTCATTTTGACCTTTATGGTTTGAAAGCTGGTGCAAGGATAACGCTTGAGGTGCCCATTGTTCTTGTTGGCAAAGCACCTGGGGTTGAAAAAGGTGGGATCATTGAACATCTGCTTCACACTGTTGAGGTTGAATGTTCAAGCGACGCAATTCCAGAACATATTGAGGTTGATATAAGTAAACTTGATATCGGCGATTCAATTCATGTCCGTGATTTGAATATCCCAGGGGTTAGAATTCTTGAGAATGAGCTTGCTGTTGTTGTTGCGATCGTTCCACCAAGAGGTTTTGAGGTGGAAGCTGAAGCTAAACCTGAAGAAGCTCAGCCATCTACGCCATCTCAACCTGAGAAACAGAGCGAATAAAAGTAGTTCTTTTTTAAATATATGATTGCTATATTTGGACTTGGAAACCCTGGAAGGGAGTATGAGATGACGAGACATAATGTTGGTTTCATGGTGGTTGATGAGATTGCGAAGAAGCTTGAAATTGATTTTAAACCGGGGAAAGGTGATTATTTAATAGGTCCAGGCAAGTATAAAGGTAGTGAATTTTTGCTTGTTAAGCCGTTGACATATATGAACAACAGTGGAATAGCGGTGAAGGATGTGGTTGAGCGGTTTAAGCTTGATTTGAAAGATGTTTTTGTTATATGTGATGATTTAAATTTGCCACTTGGAGTTATAAGGCTACGTCAGAAAGGAAGCGATGGAGGACATAACGGATTGTATTCGGTAATTTATCACTTGAAAACGACGGATTTTCCGAGGTTAAGGTGCGGGATAGGGAATCCAGAGAAGATGAGAAACATGGTTGATTTTGTTCTTTCAAGATTTGATGATGATGAAATTGATAAGCTAAATGAAATGATCGGACAGGCGGTGGAAGCGACATTTTGTTTTATCTCTGATGGGATTTTGACCGCAATGAATAGGTTTAATAAGAAAGTAAAACCCAAGGATAAGACTCCATGATCCAGGCTGTGTTCCTGGGTCCGAAAAAATTTTTTAAAAACAAAAAGACCAAATGGAGGTTAATTAATGGCGAGAAAAATTCCGAAGAACATGCTTTCAAGGAGATGGTATGAAACGACATTTTTAATTAATGCTTCACTTGATGATCCGATAATTGAGCAGATCATCAAGAAATATGAAAATTTCACAAAAGAGAAAGGAGGAGAGATAATTTTAATGGAACGTTGGGGAAGAAGGAGGCTTGCTTACCCGATAAACAAGAAGAACAGTGCTTTTTATGTGTATTTTGAATATTTTGCTCCGCCGACGATAGTTAGCGAACTTGAGAGAGCTTTTCAGCTTGATGAGAATATTATGAGATATCTTACGGTTGTTGTAACCAAGAAGGCTTTAAAAGCCAAAGAGCAGGAGAAAAGACGTGGAAGGATTACAATTGAACATCTTGGACTTGGGAGTGTTGAGTCAATTGCGCAAGTGGAAGAAGAGGAAACATTTGAAGAAGATGAAGAGGAATAGAGTTTTTCTTTTTGTTAAAAATTTATGTTAAAAACTTAAATGATGGAGGGAACGATCTATGGCAAAAGAATTCAAAATGCCAGAGCTGAACAGTGTCGTCATAGTTGGTAATTTAACAAAAGATCCGGTGTTTCGCCAGACGACAAAGGGGACACCGGTTGTTAATTTCACAATTGCATCAAACCGTAGATTCCGGGACAGCAAGAGGCAGTGGAAGGAAGATGTATGTTTTGTTGGTGTCGTCGCTTGGAATAAACTTGCTGAATCGTGTAGGGGTAGGTTGAAGAAGTCAAGCGCTGTTCTTGTTGAGGGTGAATTACAGAGTAGGAATCTCAAAACCGCTGACGGAAGGACGAGAACAGTTGTTGAGATCAAAGCGAGAAGAATTCAATTTCTTGATAGGAGAGGACCTGCTTCAGGAAATAATGAGGGTCAAGCGCAATCCTCTTCTTCCCAAAGTCAGCAATCAGATGCTTTGAACAAATATCTTTCAAATGAAGAACCAAAAATTTAACAAAAATAAATTTTTTTCAAGATCATGATGGAGAGCGATGAAAAAGTATTACGTTTAAGAAAGAAAAAAATATGCAGATTCTGTGAAGCTGGCGAGATTTACATTGATTATAAGGATGAGAAAAAGCTTGGGAAATTTTTGACTGAGCAAGGGAAAATAATTCCACGCAGGGTAAGCGGGAACTGTGCTATGCATCAACGTCAGCTTACCAGAGCTATTAAAAGAGCTAGACATTTAGCTTTGCTCCCATTTGTTGCTGAGGCAGTGAAGTAATTGAACAAAACTTAATGGAGAAAGGTAAGATGAAGGTTATACTGCGTCAAGATTTTGAAAATCTCGGGAAATTTGGTGATATAGTTGAAGTGAAGGAGGGTTATGCAAGAAATTTTTTGATCCCACGGAAAATAGCTCTTCCGGCTACTCCTGGAAATATAAAAATGATTGAAACTGAAAAAAAGCAGAAGGCATTTAAACTTGAAAGAGAGAGATTATCTGCTCAGCAACTTGCTGAGAAACTTTCAGGGATTGAAATTACAATCCCGATGAGGGCTGGGGAAAATGAGCGACTGTTTGGTTCTGTGACTGCGCAGATGATTGTTAATGAGCTTGAGAAGCTTGGATTTGAAATTGATAGAAGGAAAATTTTGCTTGATGAGCCGATAAAGATGCTTGGTAAATATGAGATTCCGATAAGGCTTCATCCTGATGTAAGTGCTAAGATAAAAGTTAATGTTGTTCAGATAGAGGAAGAGAAAAGCACTGAAGGTTAATTTGTTTGATTTTTCGTGCCCGACCTTAAAAGGTCGGGTTTTTTTATCAAAAAATTGAGAAATAAAAATGGAAAGCGTTGGATTATTCACCGCGTTTTTATTTGGAATTTTATCCTTTCTTTCTCCTTGCGTCTTACCGCTTGTGCCGGGATATATTTCTTTTGTCTCAGGGCTTTCCTTTGAGGAGTTGAGAGAATCGGAAAGTTCAAAAAGGTTTTTGATAAAAACTCTTTTGAGTTCGGTATTTTTCGTGTTTGGTTTTTCAATTGTTTTTGTTGCACTTGGGGCTTCTGCAACAGCGGTTGGGAAATTCCTTTCTGACAATATGAATATAATTTCAAAAGTTGCTGGCGTTATTATAATTCTTTTTGGTTTACATATGACGGGGATTTTCAAAATAAAATTTTTAAATTACGAAGCAAAGCTGAAAACAAAGGGCAAGCCACTTGGCTTAATTGGGGCTTTTGTAGTTGGCTTTGCTTTTGCCTTTGGATGGACTCCCTGTATTGGACCAGTGCTTGCAACAATTCTCGTTCTTGCTTCGCAACAGGAGACGATCAAACAAGGAATTTTGCTTCTTTCAGTATATTCGCTTGGGCTTGGTATTCCATTTATCATCACAAGCTTGAGCGTTAACTTCTTTTTCAAATGGTTTTCAAAGGTGAGAAGATATTTAAATGTGGTTGAGATAACAAGTGGTGTCATTTTGATTTTGCTTGGCGTTTTAATTTTTACGAATTCGCTTGGAGTTATCTCGGCTTATATTATGAAACTTTTCCCATTTTTGAGTAAATTTTCTTAAAAACAAAAAGACCTTAAAAAGATGTCAAACAACGGTAGATTAAACGATGTTGTGGTAAGGATTGGGGGCGAAGGCGGTGAAGGGGTAATGAGTGCTGGGGAGATATTAACTTACTCCGCAGCGAGGGCATCATATCGTGTTTTCACATTCAGAACTTTCCCTGCTGAGATAAAGGGTGGGCTTGCGATGTATCAATTTCGTGTAAGTCCACATGATATTTATTCAATGGGTGATAAACTGCACATCTTAATGGCTTTCAACCAAGAAGCTTTTGATAATTACGCTTCTATTCTTGCTGATGATGGTGTTTTGTTTTATGATCCAGCGGAATGCAAACCTCCAGAGAACTTCACGAAGAGAAAATATGAAGTTCCCCTTAAAGAGCTTGCAATGTCTGCTGGGACACACCTTGCAAAAAATATGGTTGCAACTGGATTTTTAACAGCTGTGCTTGGGATTCCAATTGAGAAATCAGAGTATCAGATAATTGACAAATTCAAACGCAAAGGTGAAAAAATCCTTGAGCAGAATCTCACCGCTTTTAGAAGCGGAATTGAGTATGCCAATAGGTATCTTGATGAACTGAGCATGTTCAGGCTTGGGGAACCTGAGGGTAAGGATAGAAGAATAATTCTTTCAGGAAATCAAGCGATTGGTTTTGGTGCGATAGCAGCAGGGTGTAAAGTTGCTGTTGGTTATCCGATTACCCCTGCTTCTCCAGTGCTTGAATTTTTGGCAAGATACCTTCCAAGATTTGGGGGTAAGGTGATTCAAAATGAAGATGAGATATCAGCTCTTGCAACTTGTATCGGTGCCTCATATGCAGGTCTTAAGGTTATGACACCAACTTCTGGACCGGGTCTTGCTCTTATGACTGAGCTTATAACATACGCATCAATGGCTGAGCTCCCTGTGGTTATTGTTGATGTTCAAAGAGCAGGACCGTCAACTGGGATGCCGAGCAAAACGGAGCAAACCGATCTTTACCATGTCGTCTTTGGAGGACCTGGTGAAGCACCGAGAATTGTAGTTGCCCCAGCAAATGTAAGCGATTGTTTCTATGAAACTATCAAAGCATTCAATCTTGCGGAAGAATATCAAATGCCTGTAATTATACTCTCTGACCAGGTGCTTGCTTATCAAACGGAGGCGATTCCTAAACCGGATGTTAATTCAATTAAGGTTGTGCATAGGCTTGAGCCGGATTACGAAAATCAAAATTCAGAATATCTCCGTTATAAGATAACTGAAACTGGACTTGCTCCAATTGCTATACCGGGACATCCAGGATTTGAATATATAGCCCCAGGGCTTGAACATAACGAGCGTGGAAATCCAAACTACACTCCGAAAGTTCACACAGAGATGCAGAAAAAGCGGTTTAAAAAGATTGAAACGCTTGCTCAAACCCTTGAGAATGAAAATAATGACTACTATAAAGTTGAAGGCGCAAAAGTGTTGATTATCTCCTGGGGTTCAACTTATGGAGCTATAAGGGAAGCAATTGCAAGAGCGGAAATGCAAGGGATAAAGGTAAGTCATTATCATCCTAGAATTTTAAACCCACTTCCAAAGAAAAAAGTTAAGGAAATCATCCAAAGCTATGAGAAAGTCATCGTTGTTGAGCAAAATTATCATGGACAATTTGCAAATATATTAAGAATGTTCGTGGATTATAACCCGATAAAGCTAAATAATTACGGTGGCATTCCTTTCACATCTGAAGAAATTTATAACAAAATAATTGAGGTAGCGAAATGAGTGAAGTAATGGAAAAAATAAAACAAGCGAAGGTTGAGTATAAAAGCGAAGTTAAACCAACATGGTGTCCAGGTTGCGGTGACTACGGAGTGCTTGCGGCTTTTATAAGGGCGCTTGGGGAAATGAAAATTCCAACTCATAAATTAAGCATTGTTTCCGGAATAGGTTGTTCAAGCAGATTTCCCCACTTCGTTAGAGGGTATAATCTTCATACCGTTCATGGGAGAGCTTTACCAGTTGCACTTGGAGTTAAAATAGCGAATCCAGAAATTGAAGTTTTTGTTGTCGGTGGAGATGGAGATGGATTTGCAATAGGTGGGGGGCATATTCCGCATGTCGCAAGGCGAAACCCAGATATGGTTTATATAATTCTTGACAACGCAATTTATGGCTTAACAAAAGGTCAAGTTTCACCTACTTCAACTTTGACGATGACAACAACGACGACTCCCTACGGGGCGATTGAACCACCAATTAATCCAGTTATGCTTCTTCTTGCTTATGGCGCTACTTTCGTAGCCCGTGGGTTTTCGTCAAACACTAAACAGCTAACTCAACTTATAATTGAGGCGACAAGACATAAGGGCTTTGCTGCAATTCATGTTATATCGCCATGTCCAACTTTCAACATGGAAATCACCTTTGACTTTGTCCGTGAAAAGGTTGTTGAAATTCCGCCAGAGCATGACCCGACAAATAAGCTGAAGGCATTTGAACTTGCGATGGCTCAGGATAAAATTTACACTGGGATATTCTATCGTGAGGAGAGACCAACATTTGAAAGTAATCTTGAGAAAATTATATCCAAATTTGATGGCGCGATTGATGAAGCTGTAAAAAAAGAAAGATTAGAAAAGCTTTTTGACCAGTTTGCGTAATATAATCCCCCCTCCACTGATAACTTTGGAGGGGGTAATCTTTTCACTCAACGATAGAAATTTCTAACCCATCTGTGTTTTCTTAGTTCAAGTAACATTTTTTGAGATAGTTTCCTTCCATCTGAAACAGAGCAGTTTTCCTCAACATGTTGAATTTTTCTCATTCCTGGGATTACTGTTGAAACAGCTTCATGAGACAGGCAAAACCTTAGAGCAAGCTCGCTCAATGTCTTTGCTTCGTCCCCAAGTAGTTTTTCAAGTTTTTGAACTCTTTCCCATACCTGTTGTTTTCTATCGTCTCTAAAATATCTATTTCGCCAATCTCCTTCTGGAAATCTCGTTTCGGGCGTTATCTTTCCAGTTAAACTCCCCTCGTCAAATGGAACTCTGACAATTACTCCAATATTATACTGCATGCAAACGGGAAAAAGTTCATCTTCAGGAGATTGATCAAAGATGTTATAAATTACTTGAACTGTATCAACCCTTCCAGTTTTTATGAGCTCAATCGCATTCCATGGTTCATGGTCATTTATTGAGATTCCAAAGAATCTTATTTTTCCTTCTTCTTTCAGTTTCTGTATCGCCTCCCACCATTCATCCATTCTTGCCCATTCATCATTCCAGACATGAAATTGTTGCAAGTCAATTGTATCAACACCAAGATTTTTTAAACTTTGCTCGGTTGATTTTATGATGTGATCATACGGGAAAACGTCTTTCAGAGGGGTTCCTTTGAGGGCTGGCCAAATCATGTTTTTGGGGGGTATTTTTGTAGCGACATAAACTGTTTCCCTTACTTCTTTCAAAACCTTGCTTATTAATCTTTCGCTGTGTCCATCTCCGTAAACAAGGGCAGTATCAATAAAATTAACACCAAGTTCAATTGCTCTGTGAAGAGCTTTTATTGATTCCTCATCGTTTGAGTCCGCCCACATTTTACCTCCTATTCCCCATGAGCCAAATCCAATTTCCGACACTTGAAGACCTGTTCTTCCAAGGATGCGGTATCGCATTTGCTTTTATTTATTTTGTTTGTGAAATAGTTTGCTAAAGAAAAATTTAAATTGATTCGTGAAAATAAAAAAGCATCGCATCACAGGTTGTAATCTGGTTTTATGTGAATTTGGAGAAATTTTTTTATATTTAAATCAAAACTCATAAACTTAAAAAGTTAATGCGACCCAGCGAATTTATCCTTGTACTTGACTTCGGTTCACAATACACACAGCTTATAGCAAGAAGGATAAGGGAACTTGGTGTATATTCCGAAGTTCAACCTTTTAATTTCCCTATTGATGAAATTGTGAGATCAAAACCGAAAGGGATAATTCTATCTGGCGGTCCAGCAAGTGTTTATGAGAATGGCTCTCCACAAGTTGATGTTAAATTATTTGAACTTGGGATTCCTGTTTTGGGGATTTGTTATGGGCTTCAACTCATTGCATATAATCTTGGTGGGGAAGTTGATAGGTTTGCTAAAAGAGAATATGGGAAAGCAATTTTAAAAATTGAAAAAGATGATGATCTCTTCTATGGTTTGGGTTCAAATACCGTTGTCTGGATGAGTCATGGTGATGCGCTTGTGAAAGCACCTGATGGATTTGAGGTCATCGGTCAAACTGAAAACTCCCCAATTTGTGCGATACGAAAAAAGGATAAAAAAATTTACGGCGTGCAATTTCATCCAGAAGTTGCACATACTGAAAAAGGGATTGATATGTTGAAAAATTTCGTATATAAAATCTGTGAATGTCATGGTGGTTGGAACGCTGAATTTTTTATTGAAAATACGATAAAAGAAATTAAAGACACGGTCAAGGATAAAAAAGTTATATGTGCTGTAAGCGGTGGAGTTGATTCAACAGTGCTTGCTATCTTGCTTAACAAAGCTATTGGCAAAAATTTGATTGCAATTTACATTGATAATGGATTGATGCGTAAGAATGAAAGTATAGAAGTTATTGAAATGTTTAAAAAACTTGGTATTAATGTTCATTATGTTGGCGCTGGTGAGATTTTTCTTGAGAGGTTGCACGGTGTAGTTGAACCAGAAATGAAAAGAAAAATCATAGGACATACTTTTGTTGAAGTTTTTGAACGAGAGGCGGAGAAATTCGTAGATGTTGAATTTCTCGCACAGGGAACTTTATATCCAGATGTAATTGAGTCAACATCTTATAGGGGACCTTCTTCAAAGATAAAAACTCACCACAATGTTGGTGGGCTTCCAGAAAAGATGAAATTTAAATTAATAGAACCGTTTAGAGAACTTTTTAAAGATGAGGTAAGACGAGTTGGAAAATCGCTTGGACTTGATGATGAGATATTAAATCGTCATCCATTTCCTGGTCCAGGGCTTGCTGTTAGAATTATTGGTGAAATTACGCATGAAAAACTTGAAATTTTAAGAAGCGCTGATGAAATTCTTATTGAAGAAATAAAAAAAGCAAATCTTTATGATAAAATGTGGCAAGCCTTTGCTGTGCTTTTACCCGTAAGATCGGTTGGGGTTATGGGTGATGAAAGAAGCTATGAATATGTCATCGCTTTAAGAGCTGTGACAAGTCAGGATGGAATGACGGCTGATTGGGTGAGGTTGCCGTATGATGTGCTTGAGAGAATTTCATCAAGGATTGTCAATGAAGTTAGAGGAGTTAATAGAGTTGTTTATGATATAACGACAAAACCACCAGCAACAATTGAATGGGAGTAAGATTGGTATGCCAAATTCAGTTTTGAGGAAATCACTTGAAAAGGCAAGGAGATATTTTGATTCGGGGAAATTTTTACATTCAACTCAAATTTACCATAGACTTATAAATGAATTCCCAAATTTCGTTGATGCTTACATAGAGCTTGCTTTTATTTATACAAAGCTTGGAAAAGAAAATTACGCCGAAAAATTGTTGAGAAAAGCGTATGAAATTGAACCGAGAAATGAAGAAGTTCTTTTCATGCTTGGGAATATATGCCTTAAATCAAAAAGGTTTGATGAAGCGATAAAATTTTACACCCCTATTGCTAACCTTGATTATCCTGTAGTTCATTACAACCTTGGGCTTGCATATTATTACAGGGGTGATTTTCTTGAAGCTGAAGCAGAGTTTAAGAAAGTATTAAAACTTGATCCTGAGTTTCCCAAGGTTTTTGAAACCCTTGGGGAGATACTAATAAAGCGTGGAGCTTATGAGGAAGCAGTGGAATATCTGCAACGGGGTATAAAAAAGGAACCATATAATCACATGCTTTATTATCTCCTTGCAATTTCACATTGGAACCTTAGGAATTTGACTGAGGCGAAAAGTGCTATTGAAACCGCAATTGATCTTGAACCTAATAAAGCAATTCTCTGGGAAACATGTGGGGAGTTGTTGCTTGACCTTGGTGAAGTTGATGAAGCGGAGAAATATTTTAATCGTGCTATTGGGCTTGATAAAAATCTTGTTGATTCATTCATAAATCTTGGATTGATTTACACATACCGTGGGAAAAAAGAAGAAGCAAATAGGTTTTTCAGTGAAGCGTTAAGAATTGACCCGAACGCTGAAGCGAAAATAGAGGAAAAACTTAATCTTTTGAGAAATGATTAGGTTTTTACGATTAATTTTATTTTTCGTTTTTGTCAATTGTTATCTTTTGGGTCAAAGCGACAAAATTTACAATCCAGTTGCTGATTCGCTTTTTAAATCTGGAGTTGAATTTTTTAAACTTGGCTTGAACGCAAGAGTTCTTCGTGGTGATACTGCAGGTATGATTTATTTTTCATCTGCTTATTTAAATTTTGATTCCATTATTTCACTTGATCTGAACCATCGCACAACCGCAAGTTATATTATGGCTTCAAAAGCGTTGTGCTATCTCAATAGATTTGGAGATGCTGAAAAACTTCTGAAAAAATTCATTGATCGTTTCCAAGAAAGTGAATACATTGAAGATGCTTTTTACACGCTCGGTTTAATTTATGTTAAATTTGGGGAGTATAAACGAGCGTTGCTTTCTTTTGATAAGGCTATCTCAAAATCAAAATATGAGAAATTAAAGTATATTGATGTTGTCTCGGCTGTAGTTGATTCAATTAGTGTGAGTGAGCTTGGTGAAATTGGAAAATTTGAATTGACCCCTGAAGTAAGATATCTCATAGTTCGTAGGATTTCCGATGGACTTGCTTCTTCTGGAAAAGTTGAGAATGCAAAAAGGTATGTCTCAAACCAGTTAAGGTATTTTCAGGGAACGGAGTTTTATGAGAAGATGATGCTTCAAATTAATTATTATGACCGATTGCTCGTTCGCCCGAAGGTAAAAATTGGGGTTATGCTTCCAGAGAAGCAGAGTTTGAGCGAATCAATTTTAAAGGGGCTTGAGATCGCAATTGATGAACATAATTTGAATTCAAACCCAAAGATTGGGATTGATGTTAAGTATTATACAAGCAGAGATGTTGATCAAAAATTGATAAATTTCAAAAATTCGCCAGATGTTCTTGCTATAATTGGACCAATTTATAGTGAGGATGTTCAACTTTGTGCAAGGTTCGGGGATCAGGTGAAAATACCTATAATTTCTCCGACTGCAACATCAGATGGTTTGACGGAGTTAAGCAAGTATATCTTTCAATTTAATTCAAACTATACAATTCGTTCAAAGACGCTTGCGCAGTTTGCTATTTTTGCACTTGGTTTGAAGAATTTCATCATCCTTGCACCAAACGATAAAATTATCAAACCATTTGTTGATGCGTTTATTAATGAAGTTGAAAGAAACTCTGGAAAGGTCATCGCAATTCAATTTTATAGATCCGATGAAACCGATCTTCGTCCGTATTTTAGAAATCTAATTACAAAACTTGACTCGCTTAAAATCTCTGCGCCAGTGGGTGAGGTCGTTTCTGAAGAAATCGGCTTATTTGCTCCAATCATAAATTCAGATTTTATCGGGATAATTTCTTCTCAAATATATTACCATGACCTAAAAGTTAAAATCCTCGGTAACGATGTATGGAACAATTTTGATGAACTTTATATGAATAGGAGATATACGGATGGTGTTATATTCACAAGCGGACAATATATTGACCGTGAAAGTTACTCATTTAAAAACTTTGCGAAATTGTTTAGGGAAAAATTTGGAGCTGATCCAGACGATTTTTCAATTTACGGATATGACGCAGGGAGGTTAATTTTGAAAATAGTAAGCGAGGGTAAATTGACATCTGATGAAGTTTACGAAGCGCTTAAAAATTATGAAATGGCTGGAATTGGACGAGATGTTATTTTTGATGCTGAAAGGATCAACAAATCTGTCTCAATCCTTGTCTTCAAGGATAGCTTAATAAGAAAATTATCTCAGTGGGTAGTAAGTCAATGAAATATGAAGTTGAAACAGACTACAGAGTTAGGATAAAGGATTTGCCACCGGAAACAAGACCAAGAGAGAAGTTCATAAAATTTGGACCTCAATCAGTTTCAAATGCCGAGTTGCTTGCAATTTTAATCGGTTCTGGAACGAAAAAAATATCTGCTATAGATCTTGCAAATAAAATTTTATCCGATGCAGGAAGTTTGCGTGAGCTTGCTCGTAAGGGTCTTGGGGATCTAAAAAAATATAAAGGGATAGGTTTAAAGAAGGCAGTTGTTATTTCAGCAGCTTTTGAGCTTTCAAGAAGAATTCAATCTGAACCCGCATTGGAAAGACCGCAAATTACATCACCGGATGATATTGCCAGAATTTTTATACCACGACTTGCTGACCTGAACAAAGAAATTTTAATCGTTGTTCTTCTTAATACTGCAAACAAAGTTATCCGTGATGTCGTTGTGTCTGAAGGGAATTTAAATTCAAGTGTGATCCACCCAAGGGAAGTTTTCAAACCTGCTATTGATGAGCTTTCGGCAAGTATAATCCTTGTGCATAACCACCCAAGTGGAAATCCAGAGCCAAGCAGAATGGATATTGAGGTAACGAAACAAATTTATCAGGCTGGCGAAATTTTAGGGATAAAACTTCTTGATCATGTCATAATCGCTGGAGATAAGTTTACAAGCATGGCACAACTTGGAGTTTTAAAGTAAAAACAAAATTTGTAGGAGCGAACTATGGAGTTAAAAATTGTAAAAATTGAAAAACCAGACAATATCAATTTCATCCTTGGTCAGGCACATTTTATAAAAACGGTGGAGGATTTATATGAGGCTATAGTCACAACTCAACCACATTTGAAATTTGGCATCGCATTTTGTGAGTCCTCTGGTCCGGCTCTCGTCAGATGGGCCGGAAATGATGAGGCGATGATTGAACTTGCAAAGAAAAACGCTTTAAATCTTGGCGCAGGACATTCGTTTATTATATTTATGGATAACGGCTATCCTATAAACATCTTAAACGCAATTAAGATGGTGCCAGAGGTGTGTAGAATTTTTTGTGCAACTGCTAACCCAGTTGAAGTTATCGTTGCTGAGACAGAGCAAGGTCGTGGTATTTTGGGTGTAATTGATGGTGTTAAAACAAAGGGAATTGAAGGGGATGAGGACATTCAAAAAAGGAAAGAATTTTTAAGGAAAATTGGATATAAATTCTAATTCGTGGGCGGTAGAGGATTCGAACCTCTGACCTCCACCTTGTAAGGGTGGCGCTCTGAACCAACTGAGCTAACCGCCCAAAATTCAATAAAAAGATAATAAAAAAGTTGCTATAAACAAAATTTGAAATTTGAGAGATGAAAAAGACCTTAAATTTTTGGATCTTATTTTTAATGGTTTCATCAGTTTTCTCACAGGAAAATCTTTATGAGAATTTAATTCAGGAGATATCGCAAAAATATGTGCCTGATAAAAGAGTTGGGGTTTTTGATGTAAAAATTTATGAACGGGAAAATGTTTTGATATTGAAGGGTGAAACGACCGTAAAAGAGGCAAAGTATGAATTGGTTTCAAAGTTGAAACAAAACTCGGTTAATGTAATTGATAGTGTTATCATATTGCCATCCCCAGAACTTGGCGATAAAGTTTATGGAGTTATTAATGTAAGTGTTGCAAACATGAGGGCGAAGCCAGCGCACCAAGCAGAACTTGTAAATCAGGTTTTGATGGGAAATAGTGTTAAGATATTAAAACGGCATGGCTACTGGTTTTTCGTTCAAACAGAACCACCTGAAAATTATCTTGGGTGGATTGAGGAAGGAGGGTTGAAAATTTTTGATTTGAATGGATTTGAAAAGTGGGCGAAAATGGAAAAGATTATTTTCACCGATTATTTTGGTTTCGTTTATTCGCATAAAGATAAAAAATCAATTCCAGTAAGTGATCTTGTGATGGGAGATATTTTAGGAGTTGTGAAAGATGAGGGGAGGTGGATTTTTGTTTTTTTACCTGATGGAAGAACAGGTTATGTTGAAAAGAATCAAGTTGAGAATCTTGAAAAGTGGCGGAAAAATGTTAGTTTAAATGTAGATAATTTGATTAACACTGCCAAAAAGTTTGTCGGTTTCCCTTATCTTTGGGGTGGGACAAGTGTGAAGGGATTTGATTGTTCAGGTTTTACGAAAGTTGTTTTTAAGATGAATGGTTTTGAATTACCAAGGGACGCAGATCAGCAATCATATCTTGGGGTTGAAATTGACCCAGGTAAAGATTTTGAGAATTTAAAGCCAGGGGATTTGTTATTTTTCGGTCAAAAATCAGAGGAGGGGAAACCGGAGAAAATTACTCATGTTGGAATCTATCTTGGGAATAAAGAATTTATTCATTGTTCTGGGAAAGTTAGCATTGATAGTTTTGATCCCAAAGCGCCCAACTTCAATGAATACAGATACAAGACATTTGTTAAAGCGAAACGATTGATTAAAAAATAAAAGCAGAATTTGAATTGATCAGAAATCCGATGGAAATTTTTGCATATTTAGTTTTTTTGATTTTTATAATTTACAGGGCAAGCCAGATAAATTTTTTGTCAAAGTTTTTCAAGTATTTACCACCCGTTATCTGGGTTTATTTTCTTCCGATGCTTTCGTCCGCTATTGGTATAATTCCAAGAGAATCCGAGTTTTATACTTGGACAAGGACTTATCTTTTACCGTCTGCGCTTGTTTTACTTTTGCTTTCGGCAAACATACCTGTTATAGTAAAACTTGGCATTAAGGCGATAATTATGTTCTTTGCGGGATCATTTGGTATAATCATTGGAGGTCCAATAGTTTTGTTAATTTTTAGACATTGGCTACCACCTGATGCTTGGAAAGGTGTGGGCGCATTATCGGGAAGCTGGATGGGAGGAAGCGCAACGATGCTTGCTATAGCGCAAAGCGTCGGGACACCCGAGTCATTGCTTGCTCCCCTTATAGTTGTTGACACCGTCGTCGGTTATGGGTGGATGGGAATTGTGATATTTCTATCGGCGTATCAAGATAAAGTTGATGAATTTAACCAAGTTGATAAGACAGTTTTGATTGAACTAAACAAGAAAATGCAGGAAATAAAAGAGGCAAGGAAAAAGTTCTTAAATTTTGTTGATTTTACGACGATGATTTTTATTTCGTTTGCTGTTGGAATCCTATCTTTAAAGCTCGGAAATCTTCTGCCAGAAATTGGAGTGATAATAACACATTATACCTGGGGAATTATAATTGCAACTGCAACTGGTGTGGCGATGTCGTTTACAAGGTTATCAGAGCTTGAACATTCAGGTTCAACTCATGTTGGAAATTTTATGCTTTACCTTTTATTAGCTTCAGTTGGTGCGAGGGCAAATGTTCAAGGAATTTTTGAAACCCCAGTTTTTATGCTTATGGGGATTGTTTGGATAATGATTCATGCAACATGTTTATTTATCGTTGGAAGATTAACAAAATCCCCAATGTTTTTGATGGCAACGAGCAGTCAAGCAAATATAGGAGGACCTGTTACTGCTCCAATTGTTGCTTCAGTTTACCAGAGCGCGCTCGCCCCAGTCGGACTCCTTATGGCTGTCGCTGGAAACATAGTCGGAATTTATGGTGGTCTTCTCTGTGCTCAACTTTGCTATATCGTCTCAAATCTATAGTTTATCACCTATTCCAAAATCTCTGGATCAACTTTCCGTAGTAAAAATTTAGGGATATCTGCTTTTACTTGATAATCCATAGAAATTAACATCACAATTGCTTTTGATCCGTTTATTCTCTCAACAATTCCAGCGAAACCTTTTAAAGGACCATCAACCACAACTACGTAATCCCCCTGACAAAGTTGAAACTCTTCATAATTTTCAGGGACATAAATATAGCTATTTTCTCTTATTCTTTCTTTTATTGTTTCAATGATTGATTCCTTAATGGGCTTGGGTCTTCCATTAACACCTAAAATTTTCCTTACCCCCCGTGTATATATTACAAGATCAAACAGGCTTGGATTCAACTTTGCAAATACATAGCACGGGAAAAGCAAAACCGTGATTTTTTTTCTTTTCTCTCCAATATAACGAATTTCTTGGATTTTGGGATTAAAAACCTCAATGTTTGCAAGATTTAAATATGATTCAACAAGATTTTCCTGCTTCGGCTTGGTTTGAAGGACATACCAATTTAAATCCACTTTTTAAATCACCTCCAGTTAGTTTATTTTTAAAGATGAAAAAAATTTCTCTTTTCGGGTATTTTTTGAAAAAATTACCCGCCGTATAGAGAAAAAATTTCTCTGATTAAAACGAGATTATATGCTTACCCTTTTTCAGCTTTTGCCTTCACCCTTATCTCTATCTGCCCCGTAATAATCGTAATATCTGTAATAGCGATAGTATCTGTAATAAGTTCCGTATGTTGCGCTTGCGTCAAAGTTATTTAATAGAACGCCGATTATATTTCCCCCAACGCGATGAATCATCTCCCGTGCTTTGTCAATGACATCAATTTCTGTTTTGCCAGCTGAAGCCACAAGCAGGACACCATCAACTTGATTTGCAAGTATTAATGCATCTGTTACAGCTACAAGCGGTGGTGTATCAAAAATAACCATGTCATAATTTGACTTTAAATACTCAATAAATTCTTTCATCTTTTCAGAGCCAAGGAGTTCAGATGGATTTGGAGGAACGATGCCGCAGGGGACAAGATAAAGGTTTTCAACTTCAGTTTGTTTAAAAATCTCATCAATTTCAGCTCTACCAAACAGGTAATCTGTAAGCCCTGGTTCTCTTTTTACGCCGAAAACTCTATGCAAAACCGGGCGTCTGAGGTCTGTATCAAGAAGAACAGTTTTTAAATCTGCTTTTGCCATCGTAATCGCAAGATTTGAAGATGTTGTTGATTTACCTTCCTTAGGTGCACCACTTGCAACAACAATTGATTTAATTTTACGGTCAAGTTTTGCAAATTGAATTCCAGTTCTTAAGACTCTGTATGCTTCGGCGACGGGTGATTTCGGGCTAAGGTGTGTTATAAGATGTGCAGCTATATTTCTACCTTCATCTTTTTTCAATTGTTTGCCGTCAACTTTGGCTTCAATCTCAATAACAGGTATGGCTGATAACACGGTAAAACCTTTCTTTTCAATCTGTTCGGGAGTTTTTATCGTTCTATCAAAGTATTCCTTTACAAATACAATCATTACACCCAAGCCGAGTCCAATAAGGACGCTTAATATCAAATTCAAGTGAACTTTCGGGCTTACAGGTTTTATCCCTGGTGTTGCGTAGTCAATAATTTGAACATATCCAAATTGCGATTGTTCTGCGATCATTGCTTCTTGATATTTTTCCTCAATCAAAAGATAAAGTTTTTCACTGCTCATTCTTGCGCGTTCAAGCCTTGCATAATCAATTAGCTTTGATGGGATTGTCTCAAATTTTTGATTAAGTTGATTGATTAATCTTTCAAGTTCCTTTTTCTTTGCCTCATAAGCTGTTAATTCAATTTCTGTAAGAAGAATTTTTTGTTTTAACTCCTTTACAAATCCAGTTGGATCATAAGTTTGGGTTCCGGGGGTCCCAGAGCTTGCAAACCCGGTTTTCAGGAATTCTGATATTTTTTCCTGCAGTTTTTTCCTTAATGAGGCAAGCTGTTCATCTATCTCACGTAGGCTTTTATCAAGAACCTCCTTGCTTCCAACTTTTGGATTTTGTGCAACTATTTGATCTCTTGTTACCTCAAGTTTTGCTATCTCTTCCTGAAGATATTTAATGTAGGGGTCAAGTGCTTCTGTTGCGACTTTTACAAATTCTGGTTCAATCTGTTTTATCTGTTCAAGATATGCATTTAACTTTTTTTGTGCCGAAGATATTTCAACAATAGCCTCACCACGCTTTGATTCAAGATCAGAAAGTTGCTCAATTAATTTTTTTGATTCCTCATCAAGAGCAACAACCCCGGCTGATTTCATGTATGTTTCAAGTTGGGTTTCCGCTTGGTCAAGAATTTTCTTTTTATCAGCAAGTTGTTCTTCCAAAAACTTTCTCACACTCCTTGATTCATTCCTGCTCATCATAAGATTTCTTTCATAGTAGGCGTCAGCAAATGTATTGGCAATTAAAGCTGCTTCTTCTGGATTTTTGCTCCTTACTGTAATTTTGATTATATCGGCATCGCGTGGGGATTCAATTTTAACATCTTTATTAAATCTCTCAAGTATTGTTTCAATTTTTGCAAATGGTTTTATCCCCTCTCTTAATTCTTTCTTGGATGGAAGTATGACGAGAATTGTATCTTTTTTAGTCTGTGGGTTAACATAAACTCTTTCTATTAATTTTTTGGCGACCGCTTCAGCAAGTGAGCGACTTTTAAGTATCTCTATTTCATTTTTTATATTCCTTTGTTCAGATAATCCTGTTATATCAAATGCCTCTGTTAACCCAAGCCCTTTCTTTCCCTTTTCTATTAAAACGACGGCGGTTGATTCATATATTGGGTCTTGCATAAATGTGAAAATTGCGGTTGCTAAAACAACAAGGATGAACACAAGAATTATGAGCCACTTGCCTCTGTAAAGAACTTGTATGACTTCATATAAGTTAATTGTCTCTTCTTCATTTTGAAAAAAAGTTTGTCCATTAGTGCTTAATTTTTCCATGATTGTTAAGAACAAAATTTGTTTTTACCCATAAATTTAACGCCAATTTCAATATAAAAACTTAAACAACAAAAGTCAAGTTTTAACCCTGTGATAGAGATTACAGAAGCAATTTAATCGTTTGCTTAATAATCCGCACCATTTGTCCAATATTAGCCAGTTTTTAAATGTTTGATGTTTCAGGGCTTTGCAAAGTTTAAAAATAAATAGATTGTGAAGAGTGGCACGAGCTTTGAAATAAAGTAAGTTGAAAAGTTAAAAAATTTGGCAGGAATCCAGATGAAAATTAAAAAGTTTATTGCACCGACATTGAGAGAGGCGACAGAGATGATGAAAAGAGAGCTCGGGGATAATGCTATAGTTTTAGGGACGAGAAGAATTAAGCAATCAGGGCTTTTTAGTTTTTTAAAGCCAGATCTAATAGAAATTGTAGGGGCAATAGAGGATGAAAAAATCCCTGAGCCGAAGAACGAACCACAAGAAGTTTCGGTAAAAACGGTGGATCTTTTAAAAAGGATGACCAGTGAGATTGAAGCAAAGAGAAAAAATTTAAATGAAGGTGAAAGAGTTGAAACATTTGAAAGGTATGATTACAGCGAGATTAAAAGCGAGCTTGAGGAGGTAAAGCAGGCACTGAATCAGATAACGGAACATTTGAAATATAAAAATTCAATTCAATATCCATCTATTTTGAAAAAGGCATTTATTAATCTTCTGGAGAGGGAGGTTGAAGAAGAGCTTGCAAATAAAATTATTCGTGCTGTGCTTATGAAGTTAAGCGGGGATGAACTGAGGAAGGAAAACATCGTTGAAAATGAAATAATAAATGTGATTTCAGAGCTTGTAAAGTTCTCAAAACCTGTTAAGCCGGTGCGGAGAAAAACCTTTGTTCTTGCTTTTATTGGACCAACTGGGGTTGGCAAAACAACAACCGTCGCAAAATTAGCAGCAATTTATAAGTTATTTGAAAATGCCAAAGTTGCGCTAATTTCAGCGGATACTTACAGGATAGCAGCTATTGAACAACTTCAAACCTTTGCAAATATTGCAAATATCCCAATGGATGTCGCCTATACGCCAGATGATATGACTCGCCTTGTGAGGAAACATCAAGACAAGGATATAATTCTAATTGATACGGTTGGTAGAAATCAAAGACAATCTGAACATATCTCTGAACTTGCGAAGTTTATAAGAAGTGCCGACCCAGATGAGGTTCATTTAGTTTTAAGTGCAACATCAAGTTATAAAAATATGCTTGATGTCTATAGTAAGTTTAAAATCTTGGTTCCAAACAGACTGATATTTTCAAAGGTTGATGAGGCTGTTTGCTTGGGTTACATTCTTAACATGGTTTATAGAACAAAGCTTCCGCTTTCATATATCACAACAGGACAGAATGTCCCGGATGATATAGCCGTTGCGGAGCCAAGGGTGATAGCAAATTTAATTTATAAGGAAATTTTGATATGAAGATTGATCAAGCGGAAAGTTTAAGAAATATCGTTCGCAAAAAGGTCTTGGAAAGAAACCAGTTAGCACATGTAATTGCAATTGGAAGCGGGAAAGGTGGATGTGGGAAAACAAATATAACTTTAAATCTCGGATTGATTTTAAGCAAAAACGGTAAAAAAGTCCTCATTTACGATGCTGATCTTAATCTCGCCAACATTGATATTTTGCTCGGGATTACACCAAAATTTCGGTTTCTTGACTTTTTAAATGGTGATGTTGGAATTAGGGATATTTTAATTGAGATAAGAGAAAATCTCAAACTTATACCGGCAAACTCGGGTGCTATAAATTTTCCAAAGGTTTCGGGTGAGAGATTGATTCAGGTGATTGAAGAAATTTTAGGACTTGAAGAGAATTTTGATTTTATACTCATTGATACCCCAGCCGGAGTATCTGATGAGGTTATAAAGATTCTCGGTTATTCCGATGACTATATACTTGTTGTTACGCCAGAGCCAACTTCACTTATGGATGCGTATGCAGTTATAAAACTTGTTTATTATCAAACTGGCAAGGCAAATGTGAAGTTAGTTGTAAATAACTTTAATGGTTTTATTGACCCATCTGATATTGCTAATAGATTATCACTCGTGGCAGATAAATTTCTGGGTGTAAAAGTAAATCACATTGGTTCAGTTCCAGCAGATCCTGTGGTTCCAAAGTCAGTAATGATGCAGAAACCATTTGTTGAGGCATTTCCAAGGTCGGAGGCTTCGCTTGCGCTTAACAAAATCGCAATAAATCTTTTATCTCTTGATAAAGTTAAAAAACAGAAATCGTTTTTCGGGAGGTTGTTTGAGTTATGCGAGCCTTGATATTTCAAATTGGTTTGCTTCTTTTTTTTGTCTCAATAATAACTTTGTGGTTACAGGGGATGGATATAATTATTGCTGTTGCAAAATCGTTTGTCCTGTTCGTTGTGGCAGTGATGCTTATGTTTTTGTTTGCTTATTTGTTTGTCTTCATAAAAAAGGGAGAGGATAAAAATCAGATTTCAAATCCAGATGCCTCAAAAAGTTGAAAAATTTTAAAAAATTAGGGAGGTTGAAAGATGTCCGTAAGTTTTATCAATAAGAATGGAGATGAAAAACCTGAAAATCTTTTCAAGATATACAAGAGAACGCGTGACCCCGAAGTTAAGAAAAAGTTGATGTCGCTTTACATTGATTTTGTCAGGGGTATCGTAAGAAAAATGAATTTAACATACTCTGTCTCATTGCTTGAGGAAGATGATCTTGTTGATATTGGAATGATAGGTTTAAGCGATGCGATTGATAAGTTTGACCCTGCAATTGGTGTTAAGTTTGAAACATATGCTTATACAAGGATCAGGGGGAGTATAATTGATGAAATAAGGAAAATAGATAATCTGTCAAGATCAACGAGAAACAAAATTGAACAAATAGACAAGGTAAGGACGAGAGTTGAAAATAAGATTGGGGATAGGGCTGACGATTTCCTTATCGCTGATGAAGCGGGGCTGACGCTTGAGGAGTATAATCAACTTGCAATGCTTAAGCATGCATCAAAGAATGTATCTTTTAATTTAATGGTTGGTGAAAATATGGAGTTAGGCGAATTGCTCCAAAGTAAGGATAAAAACCCAGAGGAAACATTGATTGAGAATGAGGTTAAGCAGGCCATTGTAAATGAGTTAAAAAAACTTTCGGAGAAAGAGCGTCTTGTTCTCGTGCTTTACTATTATGAAGAGCTGACGTTCAAAGAAATTGCGGATGTTTTGAAATTAAGTGAGTCAAGGGTTTCTCAGCTGCATGCATCGGGGTTGAAGAAAATTCGTGAATCATTGAGAAAAAATTTTTCATTTTAATCTATGCCCGGGATAAAACAGAAGATTCAAAATATACTCCAGCTTGTCCCTTTTCCAGCGGTTGCGATTGAGGTTGTTCGGCTCGTGGATAACCCAAAGACGAGCGCAGCTAAGCTTGGTGAGGTCATCTCGCAGGATCAGGCACTTGCAGCAAAAGTTTTAAAAGTTGCAAATTCCCCATTTTATGGTTTTCCAAAGCAAATTTCAACAATTAATTTTGCTATCGTTGTCCTTGGATTTGAGACATTGAAAGAGATTGTGTTAAGTGTTTCACTTGCAAGCTCGCTTGCGAATAAACTTGATAAAGATTTTGACCTTGAAAAGTTTTGGCGTCATTCGCTTCTCGTTGGGATAACGACGAAACACCTCGCGAAAGACCTTGGTTATAGGGTTTCAGGTGAGGCTTTTACAGCTGGGCTTTTGCACGATATTGGAATTTTGGTGATAGCACAATACTTTGAAAAGGAATTTAAACAAATAGTTCAAATCGGTAAGAGACATGAATTTACCTTTGAACAGATAGAGCGAAGGTTTCTTGACAACTCAACCCATTATGAAATTGGCTCATGGCTTGCCGAAAGATGGAATTTCCCGCATCAACTTGTTGAGGCGATCGCATTTCACCATCAACCTCATTTAGCACCGAAAAACCCAATTCTTCCATCCCTTGTTTATCTTGCTGAATACATATGTTTTAAAGCCGAAATTTTCAACATTGAATACGGAAATCACGATAAATCTTTTGATGAAAATCTTAACACTGTCCTTGAGATTTTAAAACTTGATGTAAATTTTTTAAACGACGGTTTCTTTGAGTCATACAAAACGAAAATTCAATCTGACTTTGCAAAGAACCAAATTTTTTATAGCAAATGAGGGTGCAAAAAAATTTACCGAAAGCCAAATTGGAGATAATTGAGGAAATCTTACCACAGATTGAGAAATTCGTTGAGGCACGGGAGATTTATGTGAAAGCACTTGAAAGAACAATTGAACTTTTGAAAAGAGAAATTGATTTGAGGGCGAAAACGACAAGCGACTTTAAAGATTCAATTGACGAGATTCTTCTTATCCAGCGACTTTCAACGAAGATAAGCACTGCGCTAAATTACGAAGATATAATAACAGAGCTAATTGAGCTAACAAGACAAGTGATACCTGTGATAGATTGCAATGTTTATATTTACGAAGATGAAGAACGGAGATTTAAAAAACTTTCAGATCGGGGAGCAGAGTATCTTGATATGGTTATGGAAACATATGTTGAAGATGGGATAATTGATTATGTTTTGAGAGAAAAAAGGAGCATTGTTTTGCCCGATATAAATACAACCCTTGATGAATTTGATGAAAAAAATTTCGTTATAGTTCCGCTTGTCTTGAGAAATGAAGGGATAGGGGTTTATTTGATTCACACAGATAAAAAGCACAGTGATTTTACGAATCAGATTTTGCTTTTGTTATCAATTCTTGCTAATCAAACTGCGGTGGCTGTTGAGAACTCAAAAAATTACAATGCTCTTTTGAAGGTAAATGAAGAGCTTAAAGTAACGCAAGCACAAATGATTCAAGCAGCGAAACTTGCAGCGGTTGGCGAGCTTACTGGCGGAATTGCACACGAGATCAATAATCCACTTCAGATCTTGCTTGGGCATATTCAACTCATGCAACTTGGGCGTGACCTACCAAAAAGAATTGAAATCGTAAAAGAACAGGTTGAAAAAATCGCACAGATAACAAGGCGTCTTCTCAATTTTTCAAGAAAAGTCCCAGAGGACTTCAAGTTTGAGCCAGTTAATGTTAACTTTGCAATTCAAGAGATCATCACGCTTGTAAGTTATCAGTTTAAATACAACGATATTGAGCTTGTTTTAAAACTTGATCCGTCGTTGCCGACAATTTATGGGAACAAAGTTTATTTACAGCAAGTTTTTCTGAACTTGATGATAAACGCAAAAGATGCGATGCCAGAAGGAGGAAAACTTATAATTGAAACGCTATCAGAAAATGAGAATGTTGTGATAAAGTTTACAGATACAGGTGTTGGAATACCACCAGAATTAAGGGAAAAAATTTTTGAAGCATTTTTTACGACAAAGGGAAGTAAAGGAACAGGGCTTGGTCTTTCAATAAGCAGGTGGATCGTCAAAAAGCATAGTGGTGAAATTAAAGTTGAAAGCGAGGTTGGCAAAGGCTCAACCTTCTCAATAATTTTGCCTTTAAATCCAGAACGAGGTTTAAAGTAGATTGTCCAAAAACATAAATCAAATTGAGAAAATATGGAAAAACTGAATTTTTTAAGCTCTGGCGATGCTTTTTATCCACTAATTTTGCTTGTGGTTTTGACGCTTGCTCTTACGGTTGGAGGGCTATGGCTTATTTTTAAATTTTTCAAAAAACTTGAAAATCGGGCTGGATCTGCTAAAGAAAATGAATTTTTTGCCGATAAAAATTTTGTGGATTATTTAAATGAAGAAAGTTCAACTAATATCACAATGTTTGAGGCTCAAGAGAAAGAAAAAGATGGTAAAGTTGAAATCGTTGTAAGTGATTTCAGCGAAAATGAAATTTTAAAACTTGCGAAGAGGTATAATGTTGGACAGGGCGAGGTTGAGTTGCTTTTGAATTTAAGATCAAGGGCAAGAAAAGAAAACAGATATGATAAAGTTTTAAGCGAAATTGAAAAGGGGACAGATATTAAAAAAGTTGCTAAAAAATACGGTGTTGGGTGCGGTGAAATTCAATTTCTTTTGAACTTGAAAAATAAAGGGCAAGGCTCATTTTGGCAAGGCGGAAAAAGTGAAATCAAATGGAGGTGAGGTCATGATAAAGGGAATTTACTCATCTGCGGTTGGAATGATGCCAAATAAACTTAAAATTGATGTCATCGCAAATAATCTCGCAAATATCAACACAACAGGGTTTAAGAAGGATAACATATTCGTTAGAATTCTTGACAGCGCAGTTCTTGACATAAACAAAAATGGGGGGAACGAGTTAAGCGGACTTTTAATCACTGAATATACGAGTTTTGAAGCGGGAAATTTTAAACAAACTGGAAATCCACTTGACATTGCAATAAGTGGCAATGGTTTCTTTGTTGTTCAAACTCCAAATGGGTTGAGATATACGAGAAATGGGAATTTTACAATCGCAGAGGATGGAAAAGTTGTTAATTCAAATGGACACGCTTTACTTGGGATTGACGGGGTGATGAAATTCCCAGATGTTTCAAAATTAGAAAATGTTGAGATAAAAATTACGCAAAGTGGGGAAATCTATGCTGGTGATAAATTCATTGACAGAATAAAAATTGTGTGGTTTGATAATTTGGCAAAATTGAGGAAGGAATCGTCAACCTATTTCGTTGATGATGGAAGCGCGGGGGAAGTTGAATTGACAGGCGGATTTGAAATTTTTCAAGGATTTCTTGAGGAGTCAAATGTTAATGCAATTGAGGAGATGGTTCGGATGATTGAGGCAAGCAGAATTTACGAATCAAACTATAAAGCTGTTCAACATCAAGATGATACACTTGCAAAGGTAAATGAAGTTGGAAAATTTTAAGGGTTGAGATATGCTTTATTTAACAAGTTACAAGGAAGGAGACAAATTTTATTGCAGTATAAAATTTTCTGGTGATGGAATTGAGGTTAGAAATTGGGCGAACTCGTTTTGGAAGGCATTAATTGGTTGTTTTATCAGGGGTTTAATTTTTGAGCTTGAATTAAAAATAAAAAAGACATTCGGAAAATGGAAAGAGCGTTGAGAACAGCAGCTTCAGGAATGTATGCACAGCAGATAAACATTGATGTTATAGCGCATAATCTTGCAAATGTTAACACGACCTCTTTCAAGCGAAGCAGGGCAGAATTTCAAGATTTGATGTATCAAATTCTTAGAGCTCCAACTTCTTCATTTGTTCGGGATGGAAATGTTGAGAAATCCTCAGAAATTCAAATTGGAACGGGCGTTCAAACGGTTGCGACCTTAAGAGATTTCAAGCAAGGTGATCTTCAGCCGACGAACAATCCACTTGATATTGCAATAAATGGTGAGGGTTTCTTTCAGGTGAGAAGACCAGACGGAACAATTGCTTACACAAGGGACGGGGCATTTAAACTTTCAAGGGATGGTCGGCTTGTGAATTCATCTGGCTATGTGCTTGAACCAGAGATTGTAATTCCAGAAACAGCAGTTGCAATAAGCATAAGCAGAGATGGGATTGTTGAGGTTTTAAATACCGGCGAGACAGAACCAATTGAGATTGGCAGAATTGAACTTGCTAAATTTGTAAATCCAGCGGGGTTAAGAAGCATTGGAAACAATCTTTATGTTGAAACGCAAGCATCAGGTCAGCCAATTTTTGGAGCACCAGGAAACGAGGGTTTTGGAGAACTTATGCAGGGTTATCTTGAGACATCTAATGTTGATATAGTTGAAGAAATGGTCAATATGATAGTTGCACAGCGTGCGTATGAGATCAACTCAAAAACGATAAAAACGGTTGAAGAAATGATACAGATGGCAAATAACTTGAAAAGATAGTTAGGTAGAGGGAAGAGAATTAAAAAATGAGTTTAGGAAAGCACAGGAAATGGCATTGACGCTTGCCGAAATATGTTTTATGATCTTATTGCAATTTTTTTCTGCGGGTTTTGCCGAAAAGATAAAAAGTGAAATTGTCAATTATTTGATTCAAAAGTTTCCCGAAAGAAAGGTTGATTATTTGATTGAATTAAAGAACAGGCTGGAAAATGTCGGTGGTTTTGAGAGTTGTGATGTCAAGGTTAAAGTTTTGGGGAGTGGCGTTAATTTTCGTGGTTATCAAACTTTTAAGGTTTTGGTTTCTTGTGAGGATAGCGTAAGGGAATTTTTTGTAAGTGCACTTGTGAGGACATTTGAAAATGTCGTTATCGCTAAAAAAGATTTAAAACGTGGTGAGATGGTTAATTCGGAGGAAAAAGTTTTTGATTTATTTTCGCTTGAAAAGATTGAGACAACATTTTTAAGGAATGATTATGTGTGCGATATTTCAAAAATTCTTGGGAAAAAACTTAAAAAAGTGGTAAGAAAGGGAGAGATCATGTTTGAAAGTTATTTTGATGAACCTTCGCTTGTTAAAGCGGGTGAGAGCGTTCAGGTTATCATGAGGGTTGGAAATGTAAGGGTTGAAACGGTGGGGATTGCGAAAAATGAGGGCAAATTGAACGAGATGGTGAGAATTTTAAATCCGAAATCGGGAAAATTGTTTTATGGCAAAGTTATCGGTGAAAAAATTGTAATTGTTGAAATTGAAAATTAAATATGGTTATTTGAGATGTTGATAAAATTTTTAATCTTGATGGTGTTGGGTTTATCTAACTTGTTAGCGCAAGGTGTAATTCAGCGTTCTCTTTTTTCGGATCAAAAAGCGTTTAAACCAGGCGATGTGATAACAATAATTATAATTGAGGTTTCATCTGCGGAGAGCAAAGCCGAAAGGGATGCATCAAGAAGTGGAAGTGTAAATGGTCAAGTTTCTGGAAGTGGTGCGCTTGGATTCATACCTGAAACTGGGTTTTCAATTGGAACTGGGAATGAATTTAAAGGTCAAGGTTCAACCTCAACACGCGGGACTGTGAAAGCAAAACTTGGCGCGAGAATTGTCGGGGTTGATTCAGCGGGAAATTTGATAATTGAAGGGCAAAGAAAAGTTAATGTTAATGGAGATGAACAAATCATAAGGATAAAAGGTATTGTGAGACCGACTGATGTCAATTGGGATAATACGGTTTATTCATATAACATTGCTGACGCAGAGATTGAGTTCACTGGCAAGGGCATGATCTATAGAAGTAAAAGCCCAAGTTGGATCACACGACTTTTTCACTGGTTATTTTAAACGGATTTAAAAAAATTTTCTAAACTGGATATGAAACATGTGGTGTTAATTTGGCTTATTTTGTTTTTTCAAACTTTGAGTTTTGGGACAAGAATAAAAGATATTGCCTATGTTAAAGGTTCAGGGGGTTATCAAGTCATTGGCTATGGTCTTGTGGTTGGTTTAAATGGCACGGGTGATTCAAGGAGGTCAAGTTTCACGCTTCAATCTATAGTAAGCATGTTGAGAAGATTTGGGATAACAGTTATGGATGAAAATTTAAGGACGAGAAATGTTGCAGCGGTGATGGTTACTGCGACAATTCCACCATTTGCAAAGGAAGGAGCGATGATTGATGTTCTTGTTTCTTCAATTGGTGACGCCACGAGTTTACACGGGGGTAATTTACTCATGACCCCGCTTGTCGGGCAAGATGGAATTGTTTATGCTGTTGCACAAGGTCCTGTTTCAGTTGGTGGTTTTGATGTGAGAACCGCAACAGGGACTGAATATAGAAGAAATGTCACAACCACTGGTCGTGTCCCGAACGGTGCAGTAGTGGAGAGAGTAATCCCGTCAAATTTTTTCAGCTCAAATGATAAAATTGAAATAATTCTTCGTCAACCTGATTTCACGACTGCAAAAAGAATTGCTGACGCTGTAAATTCAAAATTTAACTCAAATATCGCTTTTGCCATTGATGCTTCTGAGGTCATTGTGAAAGTTCCAGATGAATTTAAAAGCGAGGAAAAAATAGTTGACTTCATCTCTCAAGTTGAAACGATAGAAATTCAACCGGATGTAATTGCAAAAGTTGTTATAAACGAGAGGACTGGAACAATAGTCGTTGGTGAAAATGTAACGATTTCACCAGTTGCAATTTCGCATGGGGCAATTCATATAGAGATACAAGCGGTTCCGGTTATTTCTCAACCAAGTCCATTTTCACAAGGTCAGACGGTTGTCACTCAATTAACGACCATAAATGTCTATCAAGATACAACTGTTGTAACAGCCATTGAGGGGGTTGCAACAGTGCGGGATATCGCAAGGGCTTTGAATGCCTTAAAAGTTTTGCCAAGAGATATAATTGCCATATTCCAAGCACTTAAAGAGGCAGGGGCTTTGAAAGCAGAATTGATAATTATGTGAGGGGAACTATGAAAATTGATGTGAAAAATAGTCAAAGGTTATCAAATGCAAATTTAAACACAAATGAACTGAAAAGGACGAAATTGAAAGAGGCTTCGGAAAATTTTGAAGCGATATTCTTAAATTTTATGCTTAAATCAATGATGAAAACTTCTTCAGATAGGGAGAACTCCATTTTCGGTGGAGATAATTTCGGTGGGGATGTGCTTGATAGCATTTTTTATCTTGAACTTTCAAAGCATATTGCGAAAAATGGCAAATTTGGAATCGCAGAATTGATATATAAACAACTTGTTGAGAAAGATTCAGAAAATCTGAAAATTGAGGGATCACCAAAGATTGAAAATGCAGAAATCAATCGTAAGGAAAAATTTATAGAATTGCAGAAGAACAGCAGAAAAAGTTTTTTCATCAACAAATACGGTGAATCTTTGATTGAACGAATAAATAGATTTGATGACTTGATAAGAAAGGCGTCTGAAGAGTTCAATGTTCCAGAGGAGTTAATAAAAGCAGTGATTGCGGTTGAATCCAGTGGAAATGCCCTTGCTTTTTCTCCAAAGGGAGCAAAGGGATTAATGCAACTTATGGATTCAACGGCTGAATTTGTGGGTGTCAAGAACATCTGGAATCCTGCCGAAAATATATATGGTGGCGTTAAATATCTTCGTCATCTTCTTGATAGATTTAATGGAGATATAAAACTTGCTCTTGCTGGATATAATGCTGGACCTGAAAATGTTGAAAAGTATGGTGGAATTCCACCATTTCCAGAAACAATTGAATATCTCGGCAAAGTGATGAAATATATTAAACTCTTTGAGAAAAGTAAAATTTCAAACGCTGATGCAGAACGATAAAATTAAATCATTACTTCTTGAACTTAAGGAAAAATTTAAATTGCTCAGGTCAATCGTTGAGGAGAAACAGAAAGCAATCATTGAATTTGATAGTAGGAAGCTTGAAAGCGTGCTTGAACGGGAGGAATCCTTGCTTGGGGAAATTTCTACAATTGAGGCTCAATTTGTCGCCGAATTTGGGAGAAATATAAAGACGTTTATTGAAGGTAGTGATGAGTTGAGATTATTAAGAGATGGTGTTGAAAGTGAAGTTGAAAAAGTTAGAAAGTTAAATGCTGAGAATAGATATTTAATCTCTTATTCTCTTTCCTTTATAGTGAAGTTGCTTGAGTTATACGGCGCTGAAAACAAAATAAATGCAAAGATATAACAATGGCTGGTTTATTCAGTATAATTGAGAGCGCAAAGAGAGCGATTAATTCTTCAAGAGCTGGGATGGAAGTGACAAGCCATAATGTTTCAAATGTAAATACGCCTGGTTATACAAGGCAAAGAATTGAGTTAACATCAACTGATGTCTTAAACTTAAAAAATGGGATGATAAATGCGGGTGTAAAAGTTGTCGGTGTAAAACAAATCCGTGACGAATTTATTGAGGGTGAAATAAGAAGAATTTCAAATTTAGTTGGGAATTATTCAATTGAAAAGGAAATACTAACTCGTATTGAATCTTTACTAAACGAACCTGATGAAACTGGACTTGGTAATTTGCTTGAGAATTTTTTCAACGCTTTTGATGACCTTTCAAAAAATCCCGAAGATAGAGCTATAAGAGTTTCAGTTATCCATACTGGTAAAGCCCTTTCAGGGCGATTTAACGATATTTTTAACAGTTTACTGGGTATTAAAAAAGATATAATTTCTGAACTTGAAGCAAAAGTGGGGAAAATAAATCAAATAATTGAGGATCTCGGAAAATTAAATCAATCTGCGATAAACCTTCGTAACTCTGGCGCTGAAACAAACGACATTCGTGACAAAATAAATCAAAAATTAAAGGATCTTTCAGAACTTGCTGATTTAGTTGTTTCTTACGATAAGAGTGGAAGTGTTAGAGTAAGTATGGGTGGGGTTATGGTCGTGGATAAAAATTTTATCCAAACAATTGAGTTGAGATTCGTTGACGGTTTTGCAAAGATTGTATCTCTTCGGGATGGAAGCGAGATCAAATTAAAGTCTGGTGAGGTTTTCGCTTTGCAGAGTTTGTTTAACGAGGTAATTCCCGAGATAAAGCAAAAATTTGATGAGCTTGCTCAAAATTTAATTAAGAAAGTGAATGACTTTCACAAGGTCGGATATGGGATTGATGGAAGCACTGGGCTTGATTTTTTCATTGGGACAGGAGCTGGAAACATTCAGGTTAACAAAAGCATAATTGATAATCCTTCAAAGATTTCATCTTCAATAAATGGTAACATTGGCAACAATGAAGTGGCTCTCGCAATCTCATCTTTGAGAAATGATGTGAAGATTTTAGGGTTTTATAATTCAATGGTTAGTGATATTGGATTGAGAACAAAGATAAGCTCTGATAATGAGAATTTACATCGTATGGTTTTGAATCAAATTGAATCTCAAAGGGATGCGATCTCAGGAGTTTCAATTGATGAGGAGATGCTCAACATGATAAAGTTTCAAAAGATGTTTGAAGCTTCAGCAAAGGTCATACAAACGGTAAATGAGATGATTGATGCGGTTCTCTCCATGATTAGATAAAACAAAAAGCGAAGATTTATGAGGATTACAGAACTAACGGTTATAAAGAATCTGGTTGAAAGCATAAATAAAGTAAGGGGCAGAGTTAATGAGACGCAGTTGAAAATTGCAACGGGGAAAAATATCAACACTGTTTCGGAAGACCCTTATACGGCAAATTTGATAATGAACCTGAAAAACATGATAAATAAAAATGAACAGTTTCAAAAGAATATAAACGATGCGATTGATTTTCTAACAGCCACAGCTGATGCGGTTGATAATTTCATTAATACAATGATTGATGTTAAATCTCTTCTTGTTGAGATTTCAAATTCAGCTCGTCAACCCGATTATCAAACATACGCAAATAGGTTGAACGAGCTTTTTAAGCAGTTGCTTGATTCGGTTAATACGAAGTTTAAGGGCAAATATATATTCAATGGGACTAAAAGCGATGTAAAGCCGTTCAATTATAATGAAAGAGTTGATTTTTTAAGTGTTGATTTATCAGATGAAGCGATAAAGTTTGAGCTTAACGATGGAGTTTATGAGAAGGTCAATTTCACAGTTTACGAGTTATTTGGTGGAAGAGAGATTTTTGACTTGATACTTCAGATGAAAAATTTGTTGAAAGGAGGAATTAAACCTGATGATTCACTTTTTCAAAGATTTGATGAACTTTTTGAGTTCATCGTAAGTCAAGCGTCAAATGTTGGAGCTGCGATGAATAGATTTTCTCTTTTGCAGAAGCAAATTGAAAAACAAAATGTTGTGTTAAAAGAGCTTTTATCAATTCGCCAGGATACGGATATGGCTCAGCAAGCGATAAACCTACAAAGAGATCAACTTATCCTTGAATCGGCTTATATAATTGCTGGAAGGATAGTTCAAAAAACAATCATTGATTATTTGAGATGAAGAATAACTCAACATTTGAATTTGGGACTATAGCTGGGCTTATACTTGGGATATTGTCAATTTTTGGATCGTTTTTACTTGAGGGTGGGACTTTAGGGGCTTTGATTTTGATTCCAGCGATGCTTATTGTTTTCGGTGGGACAATAGCAACTGCTATGATTGGCTCGCCTGCGAAAGTCTTTTTAAAAATTCCAAGTTTTATAAAGCTTGCGCTTGTTCCGCCAAAATTTAATGTGGTTGAGACAATTGAGATGATTGTAAATTATGCAATTATAGCAAGAAAGGATGGAATACTTGCGCTCGAGAAGGAAGTTAACAGTATATCAAATCCATTTTTAAAGAAAATGTTACGCCTCGCAATTGATGGAACTGATCCGGAAACAATCCGTGAGATTGCAGATATTGAGATCAACTATATAACTGAGCGACATATGACAAATGCTACTGTTTTTCAAAAGATGGGTGGCTATGCGCCGACGATGGGGATAATTGGGACGGTTATGGGTTTAATTTCAACGCTTGCAAATGCGGGTGGTGACCCTAATGAATTGATCCATCATATAGCGAGCGCATTTATAGCAACGCTTTGGGGAGTTTTTTCTGCAAACATTATATGGCTTCCAATTGCAGATAGACTAAAAGCAATCCATGCAGAGGAAAAGGTCTTGCTTGAAATCATAGTTGAAGGTGTCCTTGCAATTCAGGCCGGTGAAGTCCCAAGCATAATTAAAACGAAACTTTATTCAATGTTCCCGATAAGCGAACAATCCATAGAGAATTAATTATGGCGAGAAAGAAAAAAGGACATCACGAAGAGCATGAAAATCTTGAAAGATGGCTTATAACCTATGCTGATCTTATTACACTTCTTCTTGGGCTTTTCGTTGTGCTTTATTCAATGTCGCAAATTGATTTAAGCAAGTATCAGCAGTGGATTTCTGCTTTCAGTCAACTTTTCGGCGGTGGAGGGGTTCTTGCTGGGGGCAAGGGAGTTCTCATAACGCCAGCGCCACCCAAGTCGGGCTCTGCTTCCGATGTGAGTGCGTCTCAGCCAACACAACAGCAAAAACTTGAAGTTCAAATAAATGCAGTTTTAAGTTCAAACATCCAATCAAAGAAAATTATTGTGACAACATCGTCAGAAGGTCTAACAATTCACCTTCTTGAGAGATTACTTTTTGAATCTGGAAGCGCTGAATTAAAACCTGAAGCAATGTCAGTTCTTGATACCCTTGCTGAAATTTTAAAATTCCTGCCAAATAAAATAAGAATTGAAGGACATACGGATAATAGACCGATCAGAAGTGCAAAATTTCCATCAAACTGGCATCTTTCAGTTGCAAGAGCCTTAAACACCGCTTACTATTTAATGAACAAAGGTGTTAACCCTGAAAAAATTTCAATTGTTGGATATGCAGAATATAGACCGATCGCCCCCAACGATAGCGAAGAAAATAGAGCAAAAAATAGAAGAGTTGACATAGTTGTAATCTCAACTCAAAGTGGAGTGTTTGGTAAAATTTCAAATTAAAATTCTAAAAAAATGAAGATAAGAAATTCTCAATTCGGAGAAATTGAATTTGATGATCGGATAATAATTTCTTTCCCTGAGGGCATAATAGGATTTGAGGAGTTGAAGAGATTTATCATAGTAGAAGACGAGGATTTTAAGCCATTTCGTTGGTTGATCTCAGTTGACGAGCCAGAGATAGGGTTTGCAATTATTGAGCCGTCGCTTGTGGTTGAAGATTATTATAATCGTGCGGGATTTGATCAAAAAATTCATGTCGTTTTTGCTATAGTGACATTAAATAAGGATGTTTCAAAAATAAGTGTTAATTTAAAGGCGCCAATTGTAATTGATAGAGTTAAAAATCTTGGTAAACAGGTTATACTTGAAAATTCGGATTTTGAGATTTCGCATTCATTATTTGCTTGATAAAAAGAAATTTTGGGAAATTTGGAAATGCTTGTGCTTTCAAGAAAGGTTGGGGAGTCAGTTATAATACAGAACAGCATAAAGGTAACAGTTCTTGAAATTTCGGGAAATCAAATAAAACTTGGCTTTGAAGCCCCGGATGATGTATCAATTTATCGTGAGGAGATCTATGTAAAAGTGGCAAAGGAAAATAAATTAGCCTCGGGTGTTGTTCGTGATTCTTTGAAAAATTTTGTTGGAAAGTTTAGAAGATAACTCATTTTGAAGCACATAAGTAAACAACCGGTTCATCTCCTTCAACCCTTGCCCAGTGAATTGTCCCAGCTGGAAGATCAAGCCGATCCCCGGGACCAAGAACAAATTCCTCATTTCCAACCCCGTATCTCATCCTGCCACTTACAACCCAACGAATTTCATCAAATGTGTGTGAGTGATCACCATAATAAGTTCCGGGTTCATCAACCCAAGTGTAGGGTTTTGTTCCCTCTGAGATGAGTATCTTTTTAAGTTCATCAACATTTGGATTATACGGTTTATCCCAGCGTGTTATTTTCATATCTGATTTGGATTTTTTATGAAATTTATTTATCGCCCCTTAAAGATGCAAGTTTCATTTTAAGTTCCTGTATTTTCTGCTCAACCCTTGCATTTAAATTTTTGTCCTTTGATGATAGAAGTATCTTGTTAAGCTCGGAAATTGCTTCACCATAAAGCTCAAGCTTTTCAAGTGAAGTTGCAATTATCATTTTTAATTCAATGTTATCTTTTAACTCGTCAAATTTTAGCATCAAATTTCTTGCCCTTATAGCAGATGTTTCATAGAATCCATTTTCAAATAAAGCGCTAACTCCCTTAACCCAATAATTCGTTAAATTCCATCCAGTTTTTAGATTTGTTTTTTCTTTCTCTATTTCAGTTCCATAAATCCCTGTTGATTTCGCGTTTGATTTATCTTTTTTAACATCGGGGACACTTTTCATCTCTTCAAATGCAAGTTGAAGCAAAAGTTCTTCTTTTGTTAACCGTCTTAAATCCGAAATGTTGATGATTATTCCACCATCTGATTTGAAAAGTATTTTATTCCCTTCTATTTCAATATATCCATTTTTATCAAGAAAAAATGTATCCTCAGGTCGGAGGGTATCTCCATATGAAAGCTTCACCCATTTTTCTTTTGCTCCATGTCTTACCAGTGCTTCTCCGTTTAATTTCTTCACCTTGTATATATAATTTTCACCTGAAATGGAAAGCGTTAAAATCACAAGTGTTAAGATCAGCTGAATTAAAATTTTTTGTTTCATTTTATAAACCTGATTTATTTTTGGATGAATACAATTCTTGCTTTGCCTTTAGTTTGCCCAAGATTGAGCTCAAAGTCATCAAAAAATTGTTCGGCTCCAACCTCCCAAGCCCTATCAAATTTCTCGCGAACAAGTGTCGTTTCAATGGGTATCCAAAGAGTTTCAACTCCGTCTTTATTTTTTATAATGGTATATCTTTTCTCATTGTCCGTTATGTTCAAAGCATACTTTTTATCTATTCCTGAATCAAACAGAATATAAACATGTGATTCGTTAGGTTTTCTCATTGCTTTCACATCAACAAAGGCGAAGTCAATCCCTACCGAACCCAGCATTGAAGCATACAAAACCGCAAGATCATCGCAGTCGCCTGTGTGAAGTTTCAATGTTTCCTCTGGATATTGAACCCTGTCAATGCTTAAACTTGGATCGCTGACATAAGTTATGATTTTTGAGAGTTCATCAAACAAAAATTTCGCCTGATAAAATTTTCTCAACATCGGGTCTATTTTTTCAAGTGTATCCTTCCGTTCCCAGATTATTTTTCTGGTTAAAGATAATATCTCTGGGGAATCAAATTTGAGAAAAAATTTTAAATCTTCAACATTCCCATTCCAATCATTTTTACCATAAACTGAAATTTTAATTCTTTTCGTTTCATCCGGGACATTGGGGATTGATTTAATATCAAATTTGATATCAACTTTGGTTTTCTCTTTTATCTCTGGATTGTTTGATTTTTTAAAAATATAAGCGAGTATTGTTTTTGTTTCATATGGTTTGATTTGAAATTCTTCGGGTTCAACTTCAATGTCAATCAGAGTTGATTTCGGTTCAATTTTCGCATTCAGAGTTTTATTAGATATGTTTTCAACTTCAATGAAGCCGATCTTTTTTCTCTCAAGTTCGTCAATCAAATGAGGAAAGATTTCATTTTGGATTACGATATTTTTTATGCGCAAGTTTTTTTCATGCCATCTACTCATATCTATTGAAATTGAAAATGTTATTCTGTCTGTGATGAATTTGTTAAGTTCAATATCCCGTATGTGTGACGAGAGAAATTCACTTTGCGTTAGTTTATTATCGCTCCATATGTTTGATGTATTTTTAAGATAGGCGATATCAAATTGAAAGATCCCAGTTCTTAAACCAACCCCTGCCAAGAAAGCATTGACTTTTAGATTTTCCGAAGACAGTCCGCATCTCAAAAATAAGTTTTCAATCGGTTGAACTTCAAAGCCAGAGAGAAGATCTCTGAGTGATGAAATTTCAACTCCCCATTTGAAGTTTCGGAAGCGAAATCCAAGCGAGGTTTGAAGTTTGAATTTATTATCAATTTCAAAGTTCTTAAATTTTTCTGGAAATCCGTTATCAAGCTTGATTGGCAGATTTTCAAATGTAAAAACAAGTGAGATTTTTGGGCTTGGTTCATAAAGAAGCGAAATTTTTGAATTTAAAAATGAAGATTTGTATTGGAATGTTTCAATGTTGATATTTGGAAGCGAGTCGGTTGATTGAATCTTATAGTCGGTTTCAAAAAAATTTTGTGAGATATATCGTGTTGATAAACCAATTGAGGTTTCATTTGAAAGTTTTAGGGCATACGCAAACGCATAGTTTGATGAATAAACTATTTTGCGTTGAAATTCGGCATTTAGAATTGAATTGCCTATGTTTATTGATACGGGTGAAGGGAAAATAAATTCAAGAACAGCCCCGGGTGAGTAGATGAAACCAATGGTTTGTTTTTCGTTGAACCTTTTTGCTATTCCAACTGAATGCATTCCACTACCCAAATGTTTTGTGTAATAACCCATTAATCCTACATTCCAATCATAAACCCTTGTCAAACCTGCTGGATTAAGCGTAGACGATAAAACAGAATTTACAAATGGTGAAAATCCAGCGATCGTCTGCGGTGATGTTAAATTTTGTGCTACAGCCAGATTGAGCGCTGTGAAAAATAAAATGAGACGCAGTTTCATCTTAGATTTACTTTAAAATAAAGAGTTGATGATACAAAACCCTTAACATTTCCTGGGTATCCCAATATATTTATATCGCTTTTGCGTTCCTGAACTATGCTAAATATAAGATAGTTTCGCCTATATTCGCTTGGTATAAGGTTTATAATTGTTGAGTCAATTTTAATTTTTGAATCGGATAAATTCTTGAATTTAAGCATCATCACTGGCTTTGTAACGAATTTATCTTGGGTTGATAGCGGTATATTTACGATGATATTTAAAGAATCCGTTTTTGATTTAAACTTAAGTTTTAAGTTTTTGCCATCGTATTCCGGCAGACTCTCAAACTCTTTTTTATCTGGTGTGTTAAGTTCAAAATTTTGTTCCAAGCCTGTTTTGTTAATGATTTTAAATTTGTGGTTTTTAGAATGTTTGAAGTCAAAGTTTGTTATTTTAAGTTTATATTCAACCCCGTAGCTTGTGTCCATTCTTGCATGGTGTTGTTGTGGTGTTCTCATTTCTCTGGTAGATTTTTCAAGTTTTATATTTTCAAGATAAACATCGCCAAGATCAAGCCCTTTTCTTTCACGCCAGCGCCCCATGTTTATAGGTGGTGAGCTCATATCACGAAAAAGTGCATAAGCCAAGGTTGTATCGTATCTGTTCCCAAAATCATCAACAAATTGATAATAACTTAATACCACTAACCCCCCTGGACCCATCATTTCTGAGGTTAAAAGACCAGTTTGGGCAGAATTCAAAAACTCAATGACTGGTTCTGTTTCGTCAAGATAAATTACCTCAAGGTTAAATTTTTCCTCTTCTTCTGGTGTTATTATCAGCGGGTTTTTACTACATCCAAGCAATCCAAGAGCCAGGATTATGTAAATTATTTTTTTCATTTCAGTATGTCTTTTGCTCTTTTACCTGATTTAAAGTTATGATTCAAATTTAAAAAGTGCAAAGCCCAGACAAAATCCGGGCTTTGCACTGATGAACCGCGTCCCGAGGGGCGCTCAATCTGGCCTTCCGTCTCTATTTCTATCTTTACCGCCACGTGCTTTGCCTTTTAATGAGTGAACAATGTTTGATATTATCTTGCCTTGATCACCTGGATCGCTTGGGTCAAGAACTCGTCCAGTTAATGGATCAATGAACCAGGAATTCAAGTCAAAGACAAGAACATAAGGGATGTTTTTATCTGTTTCTGTAATTGTAAAATCGCCTTTGATCTTGAATTCCGTGTTAACTCTTCCAGTTGTGAAGACGAAGTCTTTCCATGTCCCGTTTTGGTAAATCTTTCCTTTAACATAAATGCTCTTCCCGAGAAACGAATCAGGCACCGCAGGGTTTACTTGTAAGTCATATGGGACAATAGCATGAACTTTAAATTTTATTCCGTTGTAATTCCCAGGTGGTAAACTGTCAACGGCTATCGGGGTTGGTTCGTTGTTTCTTAAGGTCACAAAAAATGGTCCTTTAAATCTTATCGTTAGATCATCATCCATCCGTCTCATTTTTTCACGTATCATATTCATATCGTGGTCATCCCAGAGAGAATCTTCTTTAACTGTGTCAATGTTTTGCTTAAATTGAATCCATCTGAGAACAATTACAGCGAAATCAATTTTTATTGAATCAACCTGACCAAGCGCTTTTGCAAAAGTTATATTTCCTGATGTCTCTCCCACAAGTTTAAGCTCCACTGGGACAAGATTTGTTCCTGTTGGTTCCGTCCCTTTTGTGCAACCGGTGATTGAAATTGCCAGTGAGATAAGTGCAAGTGAAAATAATTTTTTAAACATGGCTATTTTCCTAAATTTTGTTTTTGAAATCTTCAGTAATGATTAACTTCAACTATTGTGCCATTTACAATATGTTGAAAAGTTATTGTTTTTCAAGAGGAAATTTTCTCTGGAAATGCTGGGTTTCAGCCTAAAATTGCTGGGTTTAGGTATCCCCACCGTTTAAATTCAACTTTTCCATGGTGAGTTCGCCTTTTTGGAATCTTATTGCAAATTCTTCAAGATAAGGATGGTATCTTAAGGGAAGATTTTTGTATTTTTGTTTGATTAGTGATTTTATTTCGTCTTCCGATTTGCACTGCGCTATGTTTTCTATCAAGTTCTTTATGTAATCAATGAGTTTTTTCTTTACCCTTTCTGAAACATCTGGGTCATCTCCGGCAATTTTCAGGGATGCTTTGGTTATATCAAATTTACATTCGTATAAATTTCTGAAACAAATTCCACGCAGATATTCCCCAATTGTTCCCCTATTTAATCCAAGTTCGTTTGCAGTTTCAGAGATTGAACTATGTGAAAATTTTTTCTCACGAAGTGAGTTAAGTATTTTTTCTTCAATATCTATTTTCCCTTTAGCTGATTTTGCGATCTCTTCTGGGAGGTCTTTAAGTTGAATTAATTTTCTCCCATCGGATCTTGCGAATATAATTGCTCTTTTTATTGCATTTTCAAGTTGGCGTATATTCCCTGGCCAATCATAGTTTAAAAAAGCTATCATTACAGCATGTGAAACTTTTATATCCCCAGATTTAAATTTTCTCAGAAAATGTTCAACGAGAAATGGAATATCTTCTTTTCTTTCACGTAGAGGTGGGATATGAATTCTGATAACATTCAATCTGTAATAAAGGTCTTCTCTGAATTTCCCTTCTCTTATGGCTTTTTCAATATCACGGTTTGTTGCAGCGATGATTCTGACATTGACTTTTAAAACCTCTGTCCCACCGACTCGGTTAAATTCACCTGATTGAAGTATCCTTAAAATTTTTGTTTGAAATGATAAACTCGTTTCCGCTATTTCATCAAGGAAAATTGTTCCTCCATCTGCAATTTCAAATAGACCTTTTTTTCTTTGCGTTGCTCCTGTGAAAGCACCTTTTTCATAACCAAAAAGTTCGCTTTCAAGCAATGTTTCGGGAACAGCAGAGCAGTTTATCGTAACAAATTTTTTATCTTTTCTTTCGCTTAACTTATGTATTGCCATTGCAATTAGTTCTTTACCTGCTCCACTTTCACCTGTTATTAAAACTGGAGCATCCGATGGAGCAACCTTCTGAACAGTTGAAATTATCTCCTCCATCTTACCGCCTTTTGAGTAAACTATCCCCTCAAGTTCAGCACCGTTAATTTCATAATTTATATTAAAGTCGGAAAAATCCTCAAATTTTGAAGTTAACTCTTTAACCTCATCATAAGTTTTTTCAAGGTTTGAAATTAAACTTGATTTTTCTTCCATCAATTTTAGGCTTTCAAGTTTCTGTTGGAGTTCAATTATCTTTAACTCTTTTTCTTTGATCATCTCTTCAATTTTTGCCCTCTGGCTTTCAATTTCAATCATCTTTTTTCGTTCAATTTCAAAAGTATAAATCACTCCAAGAAGTGATGAAAACAAAATGGCGAAAGCAGGATATGCTGGAATTGAAATATCAATTACAAATAAAGCAAGTGAAAACAATAGAAAAATTAAAATCACAAGACTGGGAAAAACTAAGAGTTTGATGATGTTTGAAATGTTTTTCATTAGGGTGAGATGTAAGATTAAAAGTGAGAAAACAAATGATAAAATGAAATTCAAGGTTGAGGTAGTTTCAGTCAGAAATTTTCCCCGAATAATTGTGTTAAGTGCCATTAAATGAATTCCAGTGGGTGGAAATTTATCTTGAAATGGTGTATTTACAACTTGTCCAAGGGCTTCGCTGAAAATCCCAATAAATACGATTTTATCCTTGAACTCACTCAAGTTGATTTCGGGTTCAAGTCCAGACTTAATCGCATCGTATGACCTTACAAAGTCTAAAACGGGATACATTTTCAAGCCTTTGGTTCCAGCTATATAATTTATAAGGATTTTCCCATCCTTCGTTGGGATTTTCATCCGACCAAGATAAATTTCGTTTTTTAAAATCTTTACCGAATCCCTTGGGATATTATAGTAAATTCGTGAAAGTTCAAGTGAAAGCGAGGGCAAATATCGGTTTTCATCAATTTGAATAATTAGTGGTATCTCTTTAGGAAAATTCAATTGAATATAGTTTAGATGTCCCAGTCCAGCGCAGCTATTTAGCAGTTCATCAAAGGGCGCAAGAAAATTAGAACCCTTAATAAAATTTGGGTTCTTCTCGTTTGCTTTTATCAAAAATTTTTCTATTAATTTGGAATAATTAGATGTATCTTTATCTGATCTTTTAAGATTTGCGAAACTTCCGCCAAGGTAAACCCTATTTGAGTTTTTGATGGTTAAAGCAAGCAATTCATCTCTTTCTGGATAATCGGAATTTCTTTCGGTTAATAATATATCAAGAGCGATCGCTTTGACATTCAACTGGGTAAGCAGATCAATTAAAAGTGCATAGTAGCTTCGTTTTAAGGGATAACCGCCAAGAGAATAAATAGCGTTATCGTCAATGTAAAGAAATATGAGAGATGTATCAACTTGGGATTGTCCACGGAGTCTAAATTTTAATTCGTTGAAAAGTGAATTCAGGCTTTCAAAGGGTTGAAGTTTTGCAAGCTCAACTATAAAGATTAAAAATGAGATCAAGAAGGCAATCAATAACTTGTGTTGAACTTTCATCGTATGTCGTTTTTGAGGTTTTAAACCTATTTAATTTAAACAGGATTTTAGGTTTTTCAAAGGGAGCGAAGATTTTAGCTTTTGTTTTTCAAAGGTCGTTTTTTTAAATTAAATTAAAAATAACCTATTAGAAATTAACAAATTTCCAAAAAATGAGCGAAGGCAAGAAAATTTACATAGAAACATATGGATGTCAAATGAATCTTGCGGATTCGGAAATCGTCCTTGGGATTATGAAAAAACACGGGTATACGCTTACAGATGATATTTCAAAGGCAGATGTAATACTTGTAAATACATGCAGTGTGAGGGAGCATGCTGAACAAAGGGTGATAGGGAGATTGAGTTCATTTTTAAGATATAAAAGGAAAAAACCTGACCTTGTCGTTGGAGTTCTTGGGTGTATGGCGGAGAGGTTGAAAAGGAGATTGATAGACGAGGAAAATCTTGCTGATATAGTTGTTGGTCCAGATGAATACCGAAAACTCCCACAGCTTGTGAATGATGCCTTTGCAGGCAATAAGGGAATTGCAGTCAAACTGTCAAAGGTTGAAACTTATGATGATATCACACCTTTAAGAACTGATGGGATAAGTGCGTGGATTACGGTTATGAGAGGATGTGATAAGTTTTGCACTTTTTGTGTTGTTCCATTCACGAGAGGTAGGGAGAGAAGCAGACCGCTTGAGAGCATAGTTAAAGAAGTTGAAATGCTCTCCGCTCAAGGTTATAGAGAGGTTACATTGCTTGGGCAAAATGTTAATTCATATCGCGATGGAAATTATGATTTTGCAGATTTACTTTCAGCTGTTGCTCAAATTGATAGAAATATGAGGATTAGATTTACAACATCCCATCCAAAAGATATGTCTGATAAATTGATCAGAACAATCGCTGAACACTCTAATATCTGCAACTATATACATCTTCCTGTTCAATCTGGTTCGGATAGAATTCTTCAGTTAATGAACAGAACCTACGACAGAAAGCATTATCTTGATCTCGTTAGGAGAATAAGGGAGATGATACCAGGGGTTAGTTTATCAACTGACATAATTGCTGGATTTCCAACGGAGACTGAAGATGACCATAAGATGACATTGAGTTTGCTTGAGGAAGTTAGATTTGATGGTGCTTTTATGTTCAAATATTCTCCAAGGGAAGGGACGAAGGCGTATGAGATGGGGGATGATGTGCCTGACGATGTGAAAGTGAGAAGATTAAACGAAATAATTGAACTGCAGCAAAAGATCTCCTACGAAATTAACCAGGGCATGATAGGAAGCGAAGTTGAGGTTCTTGTTGAGGGTGAAAGTAAGCGTTCATCTGATCAATGGATGGGGAGGACGGATACAAACAAGGTCGTTGTTTTCCCGAAAGTTGATGAAGTAAAGCCAGGTGATTACATAATTGTTCGCATAAAAAAGGCAACATCTGCAACTTTATTTGGTGATATAGTCAAAATCCTTCATGAGAAAAACAATCCTGAAAATATCCCTACTTCTGTTAATTAATTTTGCTTTTTCACAAGAGGTTGATATAAGCGGATATCTTTACCTTTTGAGGGTTGGAGATATTGAGGGTGTAAGGAATTCGCTTGATAGCTTAAAAAAAATTTATCCTGCTTCCGTTAACCTTAAATATCTTGAGGCAAGTTTAATTCAGGATGGGGAAGAGGCTGTGAAAATATATTATGATATCGCTTTAAATCATCCAGATAATGATTATTCTGATGATGCACTTTTTAAAATTTTCCAGTTTTATTATGCTAAGGGTGATTATGAACAAGCGAAGAGAGAACTTGAAAGATTGAAAGCGCTTTATCCTTCATCTCCTTATGCTGGATTGAGAGTTCGCTTCCCCGAAGCTGAAACGATTTCAATAATTGATAAATCAGGGAGAAAACCTACGGAGTCAAAAGTTGATTGCAATTATTCTTTGCAAGTTGGAGCTTTTCTTGATAAGAAAAATGCTGAGAGGGAGAAACAATTTTTTGAAAGTAAAGGATACGGGGTTGAACTTCATACAAAGTTTAAAGATGGAAAATTATTTTATGTTGTTTGGGTTGGATGTTTTTACGATAGAAATGAGGCTGATATGGTAAGGAAAGAAATTAAAAGAAGGTTTGGAAAAGAAAGTTTTATCATCTCATCTGTGGAGATAAGATGAAGATAACAATTTTTGGGAGCGCATCGGGAATACCTGAAAAAGGGAAATCTCAAACCTGCATCGGAGTTGAGGTTGGAGAAAAGATGATTTTGCTTGATGTGGGGGAAGGGTCTGCGTCTTCAATTGCCGGAGATGGAATTGATGTTGATAAAATTGAGAAAATTTTTATATCCCACACTCACGCTGACCATTTCATTGGGCTTCCGAGATTGCTTCAGTATTTTAAATGGAAAAAACGAAGGAAACCACTTGAAATTTATCTTCCTTCAAAGCATATTGAGGCGGTTGAAAAATTTTTGCCGTTTTTATACATTTTCAAGGAAAGATTTGAATTTGAATATAAATTTTTGCCTTTGTCAGACAAGGAATTTTTTGTGTTTGAGAACTTGAAGATGAAAATGTTTCCGACAAAGCATTTGCAGAAATATCGGAAATATGCTGAACTTTATGGCGTTGAGACGACCTCATATGGTTATTTGATTGAAGAGATCGCAAATAATGGGGTTGAAGCGAAGAAATTTCTTTTTTCTTCGGATCTTCATTCGGTTGATGAAGTTAAAAATTATCTTGATGGTCTTAACCTTTTGGTGATAGAGTGTGCTCATATTGAGATTGAGGATATAATTGATGTGGTTTCTGATTTTGATATTTCAGAAATTGTTTTAACACATGTTTCTCCTGATAAGAATATAATGCCAATGGTTGAGTATGCAAGGGCGAAGTTTGATATGAACATTAATCTTGCTTATGATGGAATGAAAATAGAGGTATAAAAATTTCAATGATTTCACCCGTAGGGAAAGAAAAATTTGACATTCAAGAAAAGTATGGGATTTATGGTGAATCCCAAGCGATAAAGGAGATAGTTGCCGTTATAAAGCAGGTTGCCTTAACTGATATAACGGTTTTGATTACAGGTGAAAGTGGTGTTGGAAAGGAGCTTGTTGCGCGCGCAATTCACGGGGAGAGCAAAAGAGCAGAGGGACCATTTGTTATCGTTAACTCTGGAGCGATACCGGAGGGGATACTTGAATCGGAACTATTTGGTCATGAGAAAGGTGCATTTACAGGTGCAATTGAAACGAGAAAAGGATATTTTGAAATGGCGGATGGTGGGACAATTTTTCTTGATGAAATCGGTGATATGCCGATCGCAACGCAGGTGAAAATTTTGAGGGTGATTGAGACAGGTGAGTTTATGAGGGTTGGTTCATCTCAGTTGAGAAAGGTTGATGTAAGGGTTATAGCAGCAACGAATAAAAATCTTGATGAGGAAGTAAGGCGTGGAAATTTCAGAGAGGACCTTTACTATCGTTTGAGAACAGTTAACATTTACATCCCACCGCTTCGTGAAAGAAGGGAAGACATACCTATTTTATTTGAGAGATTTGTTTCTCATTTTTGCGAAAAGAATAAAGTTGCTTTTGCCGGGATAACGGATGATGCAATGCAAGTTTTGATAAGTTATCACTGGCCAGGGAATGTTCGTGAGCTGAAAAATTTTGTGGAAAGTATTCTTGTCCTTGAAAGTGGCAAGGTAATAGATGCGCCAATGGTGCGAAAATATCTCAGGTATGATTTTAATCAATTTGATTATGCCAGAAATCTTCCGATAAAATATGGAAAACCCGGAGAACAAGCTGATAGGGAATTAATTTACAGGGCTTTGGTTGATATAAAAAGCGATCTGATAGAGATAAAAAATTTACTTGGGAATCTTGCAGATTTCCTCGTAAAGCAAATTTCATCACCACTTGCTTTGCCTGAGGCGAAGGTTGATTTTAAAACTGGGACGGTTGTTGAAAACTATTCACTTATTGATATGGAAAAGAGAATGATAAAAGCTGCGCTTGATAGATTTAATTGGAACAAACGCCTTGCTGCAAGAGCTTTGCAAATCAGCGAGCGAACACTTTATAGAAAAATAAAAGAATACGGGCTTGAGGAAGAAAGGCAGAAAAAATAATTTTATTGTTAAATTAAAATTTGTTATATTTGCGATTGCATTATCTATTTACGGATGTAGGTATTCGTTTACAGGTGCGTCAGTGCCATCACATTTGAAAACTATAGCTATACCCGTGTTTGACGATCAAAGCGGTTATGGAAGAGCAACTTTAAGAGAAGAATTGACGAATAAAATTGTTGAAAGATTTATCCAAGATAACACCTTGAAAGTCGCTGATAAAAACACCGCAAATTCAATTCTTGAAGGAGTTATCGTGAGCGTCCAGGATAACCCAGTTGTTGTTGGAACTGGTGAAAAAGTTATGAAATCAAGGATAACTATAACTGTTAAAGTGAGTTTTTATGATATGGTCAAGCGTGTAAGGGTTTGGGAGAGAACATTTTCAAATTGGGGAGAGTATGAACTTGAGGGAAATATACAGGCAAATTTACAATTAGGAATTCAGCAAGCGATAGAAAAACTCTCTGAGGACATTTTACTTGCAACTGTAGCAAATTGGTAAAAATAAACTAAAGGGATATTAATGTTAGAAATTTTTGTTCTTGCGCTTTACTTTGTTTCAATTCTTGTTCTTTCTGTTTTTGGCTCTCATGGTTTTGTCCTTGTTTATTATTACTTCAAAAATAAAAAGGAAGAAGCTGAGGGAAGGAAAAGAAAGTTAAGCCCTAAAACGCTTGAAGAACTCTTTGGGGACGAGAAAAATTATCCAAATGTAACAATTCAACTTCCAATTTACAATGAATTATATGTTGTATCTCGCCTTCTTGATGCTGTGAGCAGGATTGAATATCCGAAGGAGAAATTACAAATTCAAGTTCTTGATGATTCAACGGATGAAACTGTTCAGGTAGTTGCTTTAAAGGTGATGGAGTTGAAAAGGAAGGGTTTTGATATTGAGCATATACGAAGAGGGACGAGAGAAGGGTTTAAGGCTGGTGCTTTGAAATATGGTTTAAAATTTGCTAAAGGTGATTTTATTGCAATTTTTGACGCTGACTTTGTTCCGAAGTCGGATTTTTTAAAGAAGACATTACCATATTTTTATCTTGATGGAAATATCGGAATGGTTCAGACAAGATGGGAACATTTGAATGATAATTATTCTCTTTTGACTCAGGCGCAGGCACTTGCCTTGAATGGGCATTTCATAATGGAGCAATATGTAAGAAATGAGTCTGGATTTTTTATAACCTTTAATGGGACAGGTGGTATATGGAGGAAATCATGTATAGAGGATGCAGGTGGTTGGGAAACTGATACGCTTGCAGAGGATATGGATTTGAGCTATAGGGCTCAACTTAAAAAATGGAAGTTTATATTTTTGAAGGATGTTGTTTCACCAGCTGAATTACCTGCTGAAATAAATGCCCTTAAGTCTCAGCAGTTCCGCTGGACCAAGGGTGCGATTGAGGTTGGGCTAAAATATCTGAAAGAGATATGGCGTGAAAATCTACCACTAAAGCTTAAACTTGAAGCGACATTTCAGTTAACAAACAATTTTGTCTTTCCTTTTATCCTTTTGACTGCTTTGCTTAATCCAATGGTTGTTGTGATAAAAGAGAGCGGAGATTATAATTGGTATTATTTCATTATGGGTGCTTTCGTTCTACCTTTTTTTGGTCCATTTCTTGTTTATACACTTGCTCAAAGGGAAATTTACAGCAATTGGAAGGATAAGATAATTTTGTTTCCTCTTTTTCTTGCTGGAAGCATGGGTCTTGCCGTTAATAACACAAGGGCTGTTATCTTAGCCTTATTGAGGAAAAAAACTGAATTTGTAAGGACACCAAAATATGGGATTGAAAGTGAAGAAGAAAAATGGGAAACGAAAAAATATGTTGCATCCCGAGTTGAATGGGTAACATATGTTGAAATTTTGCTTGCACTATATATGTTCGCTGGAATGATGGTAAGTGTGTATTATCTTGAACTTGCTGCGATACCTTTTCAAGTAATGTTTTTTGCTGGATTCTCCTTCATAGGGATTCTGTCAATAAAGCATTCAAAAGTCTGGAACGAATATGTAGTAAAACTATATCTTATATGGAATATAATCAGGGGCAAGTTTATATATAAGAGTTCAAATGTGAGATAATTAAAGACAAACAAAACAGGGTGCTCTTCGCACCCTGTTTTATTTTTATTATTTGATTAGAACCATTTTTCGCTTTAGTATTCTATCATTGGTCTTTAACACATAAAAATATACACCAGAAGAAAATTTATCTGCGTCAAAGTTTATTTTATATTTGCCTGCATTCATTACCTCGTCAATTAATATTTTAATCTCTTGCCCAATTATGTTGTAAATTGAGAGTTTCACATATGATTCTTTTGGTAATCCAAATTCAAGGGTTGTTGCTGAGTTAAATGGGTTAGGATAGTTTTGAGCGAGGTAATAATCTGATGGTATTTCATTAGATTGTTCAACGACAGGAGTTGGTCTCTTTATTAATTTTATCTTATAGGTTTCACTTTTTCCGTATCCTTCTCCGTCAAATGGAAATATAGCCCAAAAAACATCAATTGTATCAATATTTAATGGGAACATTGCTCTGAAGATGTAGTGGTAAATACTTATAGTTGTATCAGCTGGTGAAAGTGTATCGCTATATAAAATTGTAGTGAAATTCGGTAGCGATGAAATTTTGAAAATAACATGACGTATTGTATCTGGTGGAATGTTTGGATCATAGGGTTTTGACCAGGTGAATGTAATAATTGCACTATCGTGTACTATTCCAAATGTCTGTCTATCAGCGGGTGATATCAGATTTACAACTGGTAAAAGATTAATTCTAGTAATATCCGTTAAAAATCTTGGTATAATTTGATAACCCGTATCTTTTCTTGTTGTATGAAATTGTCCAGCAATGCCAATTATATTTATTGGATAGCGTGGTTCGGGGTTTCCATCTATATCTGTATCAGCATCTATTCTCAAAATTATAGGAAGATTTGTATCTTTATCATAAACAATTATATTTGCATTTGAGCCAGCACCTGGCCAAGTACCCGATTTTTTCCAGACTGTATCAATCTTAATTAGCATCCCCTCATATCTCTCAGGATTTGACAAAAATTGCGCTATTGAAATTTTAACGGGAGATGGAGGCACAGTATCCGGTTTTAGAATAGTAATATTTCCAAATGGGTTCAGGCTATCCGGAATTATCTCAGTTAAACCATTATATTGGTATATTCTCCCTTTGACTTTAACCAAATTTCCAATATTAAGTTTCAGAGTGTCCGATAGCCCATCTCTAAAAATGTTTATTCCCCCTGTTTCATCTTGGATATAATATGAAATTGCTGGTTTGCCGGATGCAACTGGAACAAAGTTAGGTGATATCACTATTCCAACAACTGTGACGGTTGAATCAATAAGGTCAGGGATGAAGTCATTGTTAAGGTCACGTTTTGCTTGTATGATTTCCCAACTGATGGGAATGTCGGGTATACTCCCCCAGAAAATACCGTATGGGCGGACAACTGTATCACCTCTTATTTCATTGAAAAGCACTGAAACAAATGATGTATCAAGGTCAGATGATGGTTTGCTTTCTTGTTTATAGTGAACCCATTCGCCCGACAAATCAAGCCATTTTGCAACAAACGCAAGCGATTGAATAAAACCAGTTTGTCTGATTGATCTGGGATAGTAAAACCAAACCTTTATAGAGTCATAAACTTGGGTAGTTTCATCTCCTAATTTAAAATACCAAGTATTTAAAAGTGGATTTCTTGCTCTACCAACTCTTCCAATCGTTGGATTTTTCCCATCAACTCTAATAGCGACTTTATATAGACTTGGAGAATTTAAATCTTTGACGGCAACAGGTAAGTATGTTGATTTTGTTCCAACCGGTGCAAATACTGAGTCGGGAATTGAAATTCCAAATTCCAACTCACCTGTGCTATCAGCGACAACATAACGATCTTTGTTATGCCCTGTTATATCGGGATAAAAAAGATAAAAATCCTTGTCATTCAAATATAACTTTCCTTTAACAAATTCAAGTGAATTAGACGATATATCTTTTGATAGGATTAACCCACCAGGGTTATTTATAATCAATTTGCCAATTATATCCGGAATTAAGTTACCTGTTTTCTGTTGTGATGTTCCATTAAACTCCCATTTAGTATTCCATTGTGATAGGAAAATTGTTGAGGTTGTTATCGTGCTATCAACACCATATAAATTTGCCGTTTTAAAAGTAGCATTATCAGAGAGAATAAATGTTCCTGTTCCCTTAACTTTATTTAGGCTGGCATCAAATAACAGCATAACAGTTACCCCATATATCGGATTAGGAATAGTCAAATCACCCGATATAAGTAACAATGTATCTACATCTATTGAATGGCTTAAGGTAACCCCAGATGGATTGTTTATTTCAATATGTTTAATAGCGACAGGGAGTATTGTCCCTGTTACCTGTGGGATTGTTCCGTTAAAAATATATTTTGCAAGTTGGCTTAAATTTTTTTCTCCTGTGTTAATTAAGCTGCCATCAAGCCCGTTAGGATGTTTTGTTTTAAAGATTGCGAAATCCGAAAGAGTAAAGTTTCCTATACCTTTAACATAGGCAGTATCGCTGGCAGAAATTGTTCCATTAATTGTCACAGTTATTGAGCTATCAAGGTTTAGAATACCATTTAAGTAAAGTGTTTTATTAGGTTTTATATCAAAGTTTTTCCTAGTGTTAAATACCCCATCCAAGATGAAATCTCCGTTGATATTGAGCGCACCTGTAAATCCAGAAGTTAGTGTCCATGTGACCCCCTTTCCGATTGTGAATGTTCCGTTAATTGTAAGTGGATTTGAACCTGTTGAATTTGTAAGTGATAACGTTAAATCGCTTGTAAATTTTAAGTTCCAATATGTTCTACCCGAAATTGTAGGGGTTCCTGAATCACGGAATTCAACGGTACTATTTGTATCGATTATAGCATAGTTTAGGGGTGTCGAAAGCCCAGTTGTTGTGTTATGTATGTATGTTCCACCATTTGCGATGCGCCAAACTGTAATTGTTGGTAATCCAGAGCCGACTGATATTGTTCCCTTGTAATTGTGTAGAATTCCTTTAATGTCAAGATCATATGTTGCAGGACCATTTGATATTGTAAGCGTTTTTGCCGAGTCAATTTTTAGTATTGAACCATTTTCAATTAATAATTGATCTATTACTGTATTTACATCTACAATTACAGTATCCCCACTTCTTATTGTTATATTACTATTGAAGAAGGATGGATAAAAGTTGGCTGACACCCATCTTGAACCGTCGTTCATTTCCCATATTGTTTTATCACTCCAATAGCCACTTTTAACTGTTCTAAAGTTAAGATTTTTATATTCATTTTTGAGCGGATAATTTGAAACTATTTTCTCAAATACACCTGCGGTTGCGCTTCTACTGCCAACAGTAAAAAATATAGAATCGTTATATGCAATTCCTACAGCTGCATTGTCAAGAGCTTCACCAGAAACTCCAAAGTTTATACCAGCGTATCTTACACCAGTTTCAGCATCAAGAATATTAAATGTCCTGTTAGTACCATCACATGCTATTATGAAATTACCTGCGGAGTCTATAAAGCTGATTCCCATTAAAAGTGATAGAGTAAAATTATGCGGAACAAAATTTGGATCTTTAATCCAGCTTCCATTAACATAATCAAACTTTTCTATATACGGTGAACCATTGTAAGTTACATAAAGTGTATTTGCCCCGGGACGTTTTATAACTGCTTGAATTGATCTTGAGGTTGTGAGTGAAACATTAAATAGTAAAGAATCTTTCCATCCATTGCCACTTTTAAAAATTACATAAACCCCACCATTTGTTTTGCTATTGCCATCGCCGTAGTAGATTTTTACATTTTCTCCAGCATATTCGACCCTTATAAACCTTGGATTTTGTTGAAGGATAAGGTCAGAAGTACCAGTTGTATCTTTTAAAATAACTCCACTCGTTGTTTCTTGACCAACTTTATAACGTGCTATTTTTTTATTGCCATAGGATGCAACATAAATATAACCGCTATCATCAATTGCTATTCCATATGGAGCTGCTGTTCCCCATGCGCTACCGTCGGGCATCGTTGATGCAAATGAACCGTCTGGAGTTGTGTTTGGAGCTGTATTAATATCAATAGTATTTGATTTTTCATAATAAATTATCCCTATTGTATTGGCTGAACTTGTCAAATAAACTCTTCCATCATAAGAACCACCTTTTACAATTGCAGCATCTCTAAATCTGTAATTTGTCCATTTCTGGCCTGCGTTGGTTGATGGGTTCCAAATATTTGATAAAGATGGTGGCTGTGCTTCAAGCATAGCTGTTATTAATATTAAAAGTAAAACCGCAAAAAGTAAATGAGTTCTCATAATCTCCTCCTTTATTTGTTATTTTAATTATTTGTTTATTCCCTCGTTTTGCATACCCTCTTAGCTTCTTTACATTCGTTCTCAAAAGTTATAACTTCAAAATTTCAACTAAAGGCTTAAACCAATAGTAATTTAGGAAATGAATTGGTGTATGTCAAGCTAAAAGTTTTTAAAATCAAGGTTTTTATAAAATTTTTATATATTGGCAAAAATTATCTCAGTAAAATGGCGCATGCATTGAAAACATCCTCAACTTGAATATCCCTCATGCATTTAAAATGTCCTTTGGGGCATTTATTCCTTCCTATGTGGGAGCAGGGTCGGCAAGGTATATTTTTTTCAATCACGATATTTTCAACACCATATGGGGAAAAGCCGAATTCTTTTACTGTTGACCCAAAAATTGCCACAATTTTTGTCTTCATCGCAGATCCAATATGCATTAATCCTGAATCATTTGTGACAAGCAATTTACACATAGATAACACAGCAGCTGATTCAAGAAGTGTTGTTTTACCGCATAGATTTATCGGTTTGCTCACCATCATTTCTTCAACGAATCTACACCTATCTTCATCTTCTTTCCCACCAAGTAAGATGATCTTGGCTTTAAATTTTTCAGCAAGTTTATCCCCAAGCTGAGCAAATCTTTCGGGTAACCATCTTTTCGTTTCGTGCTTTGCGGATGGGGCAATTGCTATGTAGAGATTTTTATCGGAAAAATTTATTTTGTTTTTCGCTATTTCAATCGTATCTTCAGGAACAAATATCTCAAGACCCTGGTTATCATTTTTGATAGAAAAATTAGATAAAGTTTCAATATAGCGGTCAACTACATGAATTGCATTTTTGTATAAATTGATTTTAAATTTTACCAAAAGGAATCTTTTGAAAACTCGCTTATTTATTCTGACCACATGCGCACCTGTGAACATTCTTAAAAATATGCTCCTTAAATTATTGTGGATGTCAATAATTAAATCGTAATTTTCCTTTAAAATTTGCCTTTTTAATCTTAACAGTTCTTTGAAACCATTTTCAGTGTTAAATTCAATCAAATTCGTGAGGTTTGGATTATATTTTAAAAGTTCTGAAAATTCTTTCTTTATGATAAAATCAATTTGTGAGTTTGGGAATTTATTTCTTAACACTCTTATAAGCGGAGTTGAAAGCACGATGTCCCCAATAGAACTTAACCTGATTATCAAAATTTTTTGATGTTTCATTTGATTTATTATCTTGTTTTTAGGTAAAAATACAACAACAAAATTTAAATTTTAAAAATGAAATTTGCTAAAACAATAGGAGAATTAAAGCGTTCGGGATATAAAGTTGTTTCTGTTAAGGAGGAATTACGGAGGAATGTAATTCAAAAATTAAAAAATAACGAAACACTTTTCCCCGGAATAATTGGGTATGATAAAACTGTGATTCCGGCAATAGTAAATGCAATACTTTCAAAACACGATATTATCCTACTTGGTTTAAGGGGACAAGCAAAGACAAAAATTGCAAGATTGTTTGTGAACCTTCTTGATGAATATATCCCAATAATTAAAGGGTGTGAGATAAACGACAACCCATATAAACCGCTTTGTAAAAGATGCGTTGATCTTGTAAAAGAGTATGGAGATGATGTTGAAGTTGAATGGCTCCCAAGGGAAAGAAGGTATGGTGAAAAACTTGCAACTCCAGATGTGACAATTGCAGATTTAATTGGGGATATTGACCCAATAAAGGCAGCAACACAAAAGCTCTATTATTCACACGAAGGGGTTATCCACTGGGGGATAATTCCAAGAACGAACCGTGGTATATTTGTTATAAACGAGCTTCCGGATCTTCAACCGAGAATCCAGGTCGGATTATTCAACATCATGCAAGAGCGAGATATTCAAATTAGAGGATTTAATATAAGAATTCCGCTTGACATAATGATAATTTTCACAGCGAATCCGGAGGATTACACAAACCGTGGAAATATAATCACACCTTTAAAAGATAGAATTGGCTCGCAGATATTGACTCATTATCCAAGGACAATTGAAGATGGAATTAAAATTACTGAACAAGAGGCTTGGATAAATAGAGATTCTGGTAAAAAAGTTATAATTCCGCATTATTTCAAAGAAATAATTGAGCAGATAGCTTTTCAAGCGAGAACGAGCGAGTTTGTGGATCAAAAATCTGGTGTGAGCGCAAGATTAACCATTTCTTGTATGGAAAATCTCGTAAGCAACGCTGAGAGAAGGGCTATAAAATTTAACGAGGATATCATTTATCCCAGAATTTGTGATTTAAATTTTATTTTGCCTGGGATAACAGGGAAAGTTGAGCTTGTTTTTGAGGGTGAGCAGGAGGGAAGTGTTAAGGTGAGCAAAGCGTTAATTGGAAAAGCGATAAGAGAGGTATTTAAAAAATACTTTCCAGATCCATTGCCAAAAACGAGATATCACTCTTATGAGGAGAGGGGAAGAGGACAAGCACAGCAACAATCTGGGCATCAAGAATATGCTCAAATAATTGCATGGTTTGAAAATGGGAATAAGATAGAGATCTCAGATGAGATGCCAATCAATGAGTTTTACGCTGAGCTTTGCAAGGTGAAAGGATTAAAAGAAATTGTGAAAAAGTATCTTAAAATTGATGAAAACGATAAATATGCCATGGCAACTGCGATGGAATTTGTCCTTGATGGATTGCATCAATTTTCAAGGATAGCAAAGGATGAAATTGACAATGTCAGTTCGTATAAAGATATGGTTGTGAGTATTTTTTCAAGTAAGACGAGGGAAGAATTTTAAAAATAAAATATGGTTTCCGATGATAGTTAAAGCTTTTGAATCCGGTCCGCTTTTGACAATTGGTTACCTTGTAATTGATGAAAAAAGTAACTATGCGGTTGTAATTGATGCACCGAAAGATTCAGCAGAAGAAATTGTAAATGAGGCAAAAAAAAGAGATTGTGAAATTCTTTGCTTAATTAATACACATGGACACTGGGATCACATCGCAGATGATGCTGAAATTATTCGGCTGACGGCTGCAAAAGTTGCTATCCATCAAAAAGATGCACATCTGCTTGAGGATCCAAAATCTGTTCTATATGAACTTCCTTTCAGAATTGAGGGGGTTAAGCCGGATATAATTTTGAACGATGGTGATATAATTGAGGTTGGTGAAATGAGACTAAGAGTGATCCACACCCCAGGACATACGCTTGGTAGCATTTGTCTTTATGAAGAAAATGAAAAGATCTTATTCAGTGGGGATACTTTATTTTCTGGAACAATTGGTAGGACCGATCTTCCAGGTGGTTCTTATGATGAAATAATAAAATCAATCCAAGAGAAACTTTTCGTACTTGATGATGATGTCACAGTTTATCCGGGGCATGGTCCCTCAACGACAATCGGTAAAGAGAAACAGTTTAATCCTTTTCTAACACAATCAATGTAAAATAATGTTAACTCGTCAAAAATGAGGGTTGATCCCAAGGAACTTTCAAAATATCAGGCATATAAACTTTTGATAAGTGCACTTATACCAAGACCAATTGCTCTTGTTTCAACGATAAACGAATTTGGAGTTGTAAATGTTGCCCCATTTAGCTTTTTCGGTGGTGTAAGTTCTAAACCACCGGTGATTTATATCTCAATAGATAGAAAAAGGGATGGAGATAAAAAAGACACTTTAAAAAACATTGAATTGAATGGGGATTTTGTTGTTAATATAGTTACAGAAGAAATAGCTGAGAAAATGAACATATGTGCTGTTGATTTTCCTTATGGGATAAGTGAAGCGGAAATTGCTGGACTTACCCCTGTAAAAAGTGAGATTGTGAAATCACCAAGGATACTTGAATCACCTATAAACCTTGAATGTAAAGTTGTTAAAATTATTGAAATTGGTGATTCGCCGAACTCTGTTGTATTTGGTGAAATCGTGATGTTTCATGTCAAGGATGAAATTTTTGAGGATGAAGCTGTGAATCCAAAGAAGTTAAAAGTCGTTGGACGGCTTGGGGGGAATTTTTATACGTTTGTTGATAATGTCTTTGAAATGAAAAGATTAAGTTATGATGAATACAAAAAAATTTATGGACTCAGCGATTAAAAAATTAAGATAAAGGGTTAACAAAGATGTTTATTCGTTATTCAAAATGGACCGAACGATCAATGACAGATGAGCAAAGGTTGCAGGAATTGATCTCAATTTTCAGTTATCTCTTGTTGAAAACGAGTGGTGATGTAAAGGAGGCACTTGAATGGATGAGAATGATAGGGGAGGAAAATGAGTTATTTGATGAAAAGTTTACATTTGATGATTTTGTTCAGAAGTTAAAGGAAATGGGTTATATTGAGGAGGCGAAAGATATGTTAATTTTAACAACAAAGGGGGTCCAGAGAATAAGACAAGATGCTTTAAATGAGATTTTTAACAATTTGAAAAGGGGACCTTTATCTGGGTTTCATGAAACACCACATTCGGGTGAGGGTATTGATAGATTAAGTGAGACGAGACCTTATCAGTTTGGGGATCAACCCACAAATATAGACCTTGTATCAACAGTTACGAATGCTTTAATAAGGGATGGGATTGATGAGTTCACAATAAGAGAAGAAGATTTGCAAGTTTATGAAACTGAATTTATGACATCTTGCTCAACTGTCATTCTACTTGATATAAGCCATAGCATGATCTTGTACGGTGAAGATAGAATAACCCCGGCCAAGCAAGTCTCGCTTGCTCTTGCTGAGCTTATAAAAACGAGATTTCCAAAGGATAAGCTTTACATCGTTGTTTTTGGAGATGATGCAAAGCTTATAACTTTGTCTGAGCTTCCCTTTGTGAGCGTTGGGCCATATCATACCAATACGAAAGCGGCTCTTCGGCTTGCCAGACATATCTTAAGAAAAGAGGGAAATGTCAACAAGCAAATTTTTCTTGTAACAGATGGGAAACCATCCGCAATTTTTGAGTCAGATGGAAGATTATATAAAAACTCATTCGGGCTTGATCCGAAAATTGTCAATAAAACCCTTGATGAGGCGGTTGCATGCAGAAGGGAGAAAATAACAATTTGCACATTTATGGTTGCAAAGGATCCGTATCTAATAAATTTCGTGGAGGAATTAACAAAAGCAAATCGTGGAAGAGCTTACTATTCTTCCCTTGATAAGCTTGGGGAGTTTATATTCGTTGATTACATCAGAAATAGAAGGAAGAGAATAAAGTATAATCTGTGAGTTTATCTTCCAATTAGAATTCTTCTTGCTAAGAATTCAGGCAAGCCGTTTTGAATAATTTTAACTGATGCTTTTTCAACATCATACTCAGAACGAATCTCCTCGTAAGTCCAGGTCCCCATATCAAATATCCCAAAGCACAATCGCCAATCTCCGTCCCTTGGTTGACCTATGCTTCCAACATTAATTATATATCTTGTGTTTCTATCAAGTTTTCCATTGTAAAAGCCATTTTCGGGGAAGATCCCAGGAAAGTGGGAATGTCCTATAAAGCAGATTTTTTCTTTGAAGTATTGGAATTGAACCTTTGCCTGTGCTTCTGTAAAGATATATTCCCATTCTCTTGGTTGGGCTGGAGCTGAATGAACGAAAAGCAAATTTTTAAGGGAAATGGTAAATGGAAGTGATTTTAAAAAATCAAGGTTTTCCTTAGTTAGAACCTCTCTTGTCCAAAGGTCAGATTCACGAGCATAGGAACTAAAATAAAAAAGCTCAGCCGGATCAACAGCGACTGCATAATCGTGATTTCCCATTACGACATATTTGACTCTCTTTCTTATAAATTCAACGCATTCATTTGGATTTGCACCATATCCGACTATATCGCCGAGGCAGACAATTTCATCAACATTTTTAGTATCAATTATTTCAAAAGCTTTTGTTAATGCCTCAAGATTTGAATGTATGTCAGATATAATTGCTATTCTCAACGTGGTGAGAAATTCGCCCGATTTTTTGAAAATAATTTAAAAAAAATTCAAAAAAATAAAAATTTTAATCTAAAAAGGCATTTGTGCTTGCCTATCGGTCAGTTTAATCTTAAAACTTCTTGGGTTCTTTCTTTACCTTTTTCGCCTTTTTGTTTTTTGCTAAATCTTCTATCTTATATCAGCTTGAACTAAATGGGATTGGTGGGTTTTTGGATTATAAATAGAAAAAGTTAAAAGAGGTTATAAGGACAAAAATCTTGAGAGGGACTTTGAGGGTATGAATTTTTAGATTTCGCAGGTTAGGTATAATCCCCTTCCTAAAACCTTGGTGAAATAAAGGAATTGACTAACTCCGTACCCCTATATAGATAGAGGGGAAAGGATTGACTCACCCCTGCCCCCTCTCTATAAAAATAGAGAGGGGAGTAAAGAAGTTAATTCACCCCCTGACCCCCTCTCTAAAAACTTAGAGAGGGGGAACTAAAGGGGGTGAGTTAAAAAGATTTTTGAAATTGCTTCAAGAACTGTTTTCCCTCACAACGATAAGAACAATCTGTCATTATCTGAAGAACAAAAGCCTGCTTAAGAGATTGACTCACCCCCTGCCCCCTCTCTAAAAACTTAGAGAGGGGGAACTTAAAGGGGGTGAGTTAAAAAGATTTTTGAAATTGCTTCTCAACCTTGCTTCTTTCTAAAATTGTAGAGGGGTAAAAATTGACTCACCCCCTAACCCCCTCTCTATAAAATAGAGAGGGGGAATTGAAAGGGGTGAGTAAAAAATCTCTAAAAACTTAGAGAAGGAGTAAAAAAGATTTTTGAAATTGCTTCTTTACTTTAATCTCTTCCTACTTTTTCATATCTTGCTATCATCCTGCCAACAACCAAGCCACCCTCATATTCGGGAACTATGACCTCGTTTGCTCCTGCGCCTTTCATAGCTTCGGCGTATCTTAAATTCCCAGCCCTTGAAATAACTTTTATATTTGGATTGAGCATTTTTGCAGTTATAGTTATGTAAAGGTTATCCGCATCATTATCAATCAATGTGCAAATAAATTTAGCCCTTTTAATTCCGGCACTAATTAAAACACTTCTTCTTCTTGCATCGCCATGGATTACATTTAACCCCTCTTTTATCAGTTCTTTCGCTATGCTCTCGTTCAATTCTATTAAAACAAAGGGCAAATTTAATTTAATAAGTTCATCAACAACAGTTCTCCCAACTTGCCCATACCCACAAATTATATAGTGATTCTTAAGTTTTGAGATCACAACTTCGCTCATGCGTTTTCTCCAAAGTATTTTTAATTCTCCGCTAAATATATTTACGAGGATTCTTTCAATAAACCAAACTTGAAAAAAGAAAATCCCAACATAAACTACAAAAGCGAACAATTTCGTTATGTCTCGCCTGTGCTCTGAGATAGCATGCGGGTGGGTAATCCAGAAGAACGCATCAACCCAAGAAATATCTTTTTCAAGATGTTTATAAATAATCATTGAAATCGCAAAAAACAAAATAAGAAAAACTAACGGTGGCAAAATCGCAATAAAAGTAAAGCGAGCAATATTCAAAAAGTTTCGTATCACGACAAATTAAATTATATTTTCCAACGAATTAACAAAGTCGGTGGTATTTTTCAAAAATTTACTCAAATTGAAATAATCATTCAATATCCCATTGCAAATCCGTAACCTCTTGGGTCAGCAGCTCCATATTTAATTCCGTTTTCATCAATTAAAATTGCCTGAACCTCACCCTGAAATCCATGTCTTTCCACAAGTTTATGTCCTCGTTTTTTTAAGTTTTCAATTACATCAAGAGGTAATCCTCTTTTTTCGTAATAAACTTCGTCAGGATACCATTGATGGTGAACCCTCGGTGCGTCCACCGCTTCTTGAATGTTCATCCCAAAATCAATCACATTTAAAATCACTTGTAAAACAGATGTTATAATTGTTGAGCCACCTGGGGAACCCAGGACGAGAAACGGTTTCCCATTTTTCAGAACTATTGTTGGAGTCATTGAACTTAACATTCTTTTACCTGGCTGAATTGAATTTGCCTTATTACCTAAAAGACCAAATTGATTAGGTACCCCTGGCTTTGCGCTGAAATCGTCCATTTCATTATTAAGGAAAAAGCCAGCACCATCAACTACAACCATTGATCCAAAATAACTATTGATCGTCGTCGTCACGCTTACAACATTTCCCCATTTATCAACTACAGAATAATGCGTTGTATGAATTCCATCTTGCGGTGGAGATACCGAACGAACAATTTTAGAACTTGGGGTTGCAAAAAATGTATCTATTTGACTTGCAATTTCCTTCGCATATTCTTTTGATAGAAGTTTATCAAGTGGTATTTCAACGAAGTCTGGATCCCCGAGATATTCTGCTCTATCTGCGTAAACTCTCTTCATTGCTTCAACAAGATAATGAATTGTATAAGATGAATTATGTCCGTATTTTTTCAGGTCAAAATTTTCAAGGATGTTAAGTAGTTCAATTAAACAAACACCTCCCGAGCTTGGTGGTCCCATTGAAATTATCTCATATCCACGATAGTTTCCGATAACGGGTTTCCTTATCACAGGTTGATATTTTTCAAGATCTTCATGGGTTATTATTCCACCGCCTCGTTTCATTTCTGCAACTATTAAATCTGCAACTTTGCCTTTGTAAAATCCGTCCCGTCCCCTATCCCTGATTAATTTTAAAACTTTAGCGAGATCTTTTTGAATAAGCAAATCACCTTCTTTATATGGTTCCCCATTTTTTGAGAAGTATTTCATCGTGCTTGGAAATTTTTTAAAATGTTCAAATGCGTTTTTAAATGCTCTTGCAAGACCTTCATTTACAATAAATCCTTTTTCAGCAAGTTCAATTGCTGGTTTTAGAACTTCTTTTCTTGACATTGTCCCGTATTTTTCAAGAGCGAGTAATAATCCAGCAACTGAACCTGGAACACCTACAGATAGATGCCCAATTTGGCTCTTTTCTGGAACAAAATTCCCACTTTCGTCAAGAAACATATCTTCATGCGCTTTTATAGGGGCTTTTTCCCTATAGTCAATTGTAACGGTTTCGCCATTTGCCATCTTTATAACCATAAATCCACCGCCACCGATGTTTCCAGCCTGTGGGTAAGTTACCGCAAGAGCGAATCCGACTGCTACTGCTGCATCAACAGCATTTCCACCTCTTTTTAAAATTTCAACCCCGACCTTTGTTGCAAGTGAGTCTGATGAGACGACCATCCCATTGAACGCCTTGACTGGTTTTTTTGAAGCAGATTCAACCTGTGTAAAGATTTGCATGAAAAGAGATAAGATTATGAAAACGAGGACAATTTTTTTCATTTTCATAAGTGGTTTTGTTTTTAGATTTTGAATAAATTTTACGGATTATTTTCCCATTAATCAAGAGCGCATTGAAACTTTGAGGTTTAAAACTTCAGGTGAAAACAAAAAAGCCCCTGAACTTAAAATGTTCAGGGGCTTATAAAGTTTCAGTTTAGATTTACTTTAGCAATTCAAGACGGCGGTATTTTTCAACATATTTTTCATAAAGTTTAACTTGTCGGTTTGAAAGGTCAACCTTTCTCCCTTGAATAAATTCATAAATTACCTGTGTTGGAATTTCAAGCGGATCTCCAGTTGTGACGATAAGTGTTGCATCTTTTCCAGGCTCAATTGAGCCAACTTTATCGGCAACACCAAGGATTTCAGCTGGATATATTGTTATAGCTTTTAAAGCTTCTTCTTTTGGGAGACCAAACGCCACACATGTTGCAGCTTGATATGGGAGATTTCTCTCGTTGTAATAACCACCTTCACCAGCAATGCAGAACTTGACACCAGCTTTGTAAAGTTTATAAGCAACGGTAAATGGTTCATCATATTCGGAATCTGTTTTTGAGGGTAATCTGTGAATGTTTGTGAGTATGATAGGTATATTTTTTGCTTTCAAAACATCCGCGATTTTCCAGGCATCATTTCCACCAACAATGACAATTTTAAGCCCTTCGCTTTCTGCCCATTCAACCGCAGATAAAATTTCTTTTGATGAGTTTGCGTGAATGAAAACGGGCACTTTACCCTCAAGCACCGGGATCATAGCTTCATATTTTAAATCAGTATCATGATAGGGAATGCCTTTTTGTGTTTCTGATTCTTTTGCTTTTTTATATGCCCTCGCCTTTTGAAATGTTTCACGAATTAATTGAAGTCTTTTTTCTACTTCTTTTCTTATTTCCTCAGGGCTTCGTCTTGCGAGTGCAAACCCGGGTCCAGAGGGTTGCACCATTCTTGGCCAATAAATATGTAGCCCAACGGGAGCTTTTAAAGTCATCTCTTCCCAAGTCCATCCATCAAGCATCATCAGCGCGGATTGACCAGCGATAAGTTCGCCAGTTGGGACAACGAGGACAGTTGTTATACCATTTGAGCGTGTCACGGGTGGATGTTCGCTATCGGGATTAAAAGCAATTTCAGCACGAACATTTGGATTTATAAGACCAACTTCTGTGACATCACGGGTTGCTCTGACAGCGCCAATCTCCACCAAGCCAATCGTTGTAAAAGCGTTAATCAATCCAGGATAGACATGTTTCCCGCTTATATCAATTATCTCGGCATCTTTTGGGATATTAACATTTTTTCCAACAGCAACAATCTTACCCTTGTCAAATAGAACTATACCACCTTCAATTGTCCCATTTGTAATTGTGTGAATGGTTCCACCGATAAGAGCTATTGGTTTGTTTTGTGGTTTGCCTGGAATTATATCAGAGGCTTTTAAACTTAAAACGAGCACAAGTATTAAAATCCAAGTGTATATAAACTTTGCTTTCATTTTTTACACCTCCTTGTTTTAGTTTGCTTGTGTTGTGAATTGTGGCTGAGGTCTTGCGGCTGATTTCACCTCAAGAATTTTCTGAATTATAAAGTTTTTTAATTTTTTTGCCTCCTCTCGCATTTTCAAATCTTCATTTCTATCAAAGTATTTTCTTCCTTCAATCCATGTCTGTTCGCAAATTGTATAAGTTGAAAGGGGATTTCCACTCCAAATTACAAAATCAGCATGTTTCCCGGGTTCAAGTGAACCAACATATTTATCAATTCGTAACTGTTTTGCTGGATTTATCGTGACAAGTTTTAGTGCCTCTTCTTCGCTTAGCCCGCCATATTTGATAGCTTTAGCAGCTTCAAGATTTAACCTTCGTGCGAGTTCATCGCTGTCAGAGTTAAAAGATGTAATTACCCCGACTTTTTCCATTAAAGCCCCGTTATGTGGGATTGCGTCGTAGACTTCAAATTTATACGCCCACCAATCGCTAAATGTTGAGGCGCCTGCACCATGTTTTGCGATTGCTTCTGCTATTTTATATCCTTCAAGAACATGTTGTAATGTTGCGATTCTGAAACCGAAATCTTCCGCAACCCTCAAAAGCATAAGGATTTCATCCTGCCTGTAAGAGTGAGCATGAACGAGACGTTGCCCTTTAAGGATTTCAAGAAGTGCTTCAGTTTGAAGGTCTCTTCTTGGAGGAATTAAAATTTTTCTCTTGCTTTCTTCTCTATAGGTATTCCATGCCCTCTCATAATCAAGTGCTGATTTGAAAGCGTCTCTTATGATTTGTTCAACTCCCATTCTCGTTTGTGGATATCTTGTTGTGTATCTATCGCCCCAGTTGCTTTGTTTTACATTTTCTCCAAGCGCAAACTTAATCCCTGCTGGAGCTTCTTTGAAAATAAGTTCATCTGGCAGTGAGCCCCATCTATATTTTACGACTGCATTCTGACCACCAATTGGATTTGCGGAGCCATGCAGGAGATTTGCAGTTGTAACCCCGCCAGCAAGTTGACGGTATATGTTTATGTCGTCACTGTTTATTACATCTTGAATTCTTACTTCGGCAGTTATTGCTTGTGTTGATTCATTAACTCCTCCACTTATGGCAGTGTGAGAATGGGCATCAATTATTCCTGGGGTTACATGTTTTCCAGTGGCGTCAATTACAACTGCCCCTTTTGGTGGCTCAATGTTTTTCCCAATTCTTTCAATTATCCCACGACGGATGAGCATATCTGCGTTTTCAAGTTTGCCAGATTTTGAACATGTCCAAATAGTTGCATTTTTAACCAAAATGTATTCGGGTTGCTCTGGTTGTTTTAAGAAACCAAATGCTCCGTCGGGATAAACAATGGGTAAAGGTTCAAACCTCACCTTTTTGGTTCTCCGGGGTGTTTCGTCTCTTGGCTCAGAAACTTTTACGGCTTTGAAAATTAATCTCTCACCACTTAAAAGTTCCGCATAACCTTCAATTTCCTTCTTTTTTACAAAAGCAGAAATTCTTATAACTCCGCTCATCCCAATGGAATCACCATTAAAAGCAATGGTCAAGTTATTATCAAACAAACCAACTCTGATTAAGTTAACTGATTTATCTCCTTTCCTAATTCTTCCTCTGAGATTTTTAAGTTGCCCGGCTATATTGAGGCTAAATGTATCATTGTTAAGTTGAGCTTTCCATTCACCTCTTGGATCAAATTCAGGTAGACCTTCAACATCATATTTTTCCCCATCAATCCATACTTGGAGAATCTTTGCATCTTCATCAAATATATTTTTGTCGGTGATAACGAGGTTTGCCATTTTTCCAGGTTCAACTGTTCCAAGAAGTTTGTCAAGTCCGATAAGTTTTGCAGGTGTAACTGTTAAAGCTGAGAGGGCGACATCTTCAGGTAGTCCTCTTTCTACTGCCTCACGAACCCTTTGCAGGAATTCAGATGGATTTTCAAGACGATATGTTGTAAATGCAAATGTTACCCCAGCCTCATATAATTTTTTGGGATTTTCAGGAGCATTATACCAATGTTTTAAAGTTCTGAGGTCAATGTTATCAGCGTCATCTGGATTTTCAACATCTGGCGGTTTGGGGAAATTGAGTGGTAGAATTACTGGGAAACCTGTATTTTTTATCGCTTCTGCTCTGCGATATTCATAACCGCTTCCCACCATCAAGGCATTAAGAGAGAATTCCTTTGCAATTTTTGCGCATCTTAAAAAATCAAGCTCATCATTTGTTTCAAATGTAACTGGTTCACCTTTCAATGCGCCCAACAAGGCTTCAAGCGAAGAATTTATCTCTGGTCTTTGAATAGATGGATTTTTTGAAAACGCATCCCACGCTGAGGCATACCATTGTGCATCAAGGAATGTTTGACGAATTAAAGCAATGTTCCCCATTAATGAATTTGGATAAATATCTCTTCCGAAACCACGGATGAAAGCAATATGATGTGCAACGATGGGTTTAATTATAATATCATTCGGTGCTTTACCTTCTGATAAAGTTACAAGAGCGCTTTTCCCCTTGAAAATTCCTTCATTTGGGATTGAAAGCACAACTGTAAAACCCTGTGACCTTAATTTTTCAGCTTCTTTTGGATCTGGCGTAAATTCATTAACAGCAAGTTTGTGTGAAAGCACATTTGGATTCCAATTGTCGGCGCCTTTTTTAACTTCCCGAGATTGAGGTGTTTCAGCTTGACCTCCTTCCGTTTGTGTTCGTTCTCTTTGCTTTGGCATACCATAATTTGTGTAAAGATCAATGAATCCAGGGTAAACCACCTTCCCTGAAAGATCAATTACTTGTGCATCCGGCGGTATTTGAACATTTACACCAACTGATTCAATCAACCCATTTCTTATAATAACTGTCCCTTTTTCAATTGTTTTCCCTGGCGATTGGAAGATTTTAACATTTGTGAGAGCGAAAACTTTAGGAGGGTTGTCTCTTAAACCTTCAACTGGCTTTGTCTGTTGTTGAGCTAGGATTAAAACAGGTAAAACGAAAAGAAGAAATATTTTCTTTCTCATTTCCTGCCTCCGTTTGTTTGAGATAGAACTTTTTCTTTTTAGTCGTCGTATAGAGATTAAATGTTTCATCAAAAATAAAAAAGCGGTGAGGGGCGGGGGAGGGACCCACTCACCGCAGTGGGATTCCCTGGGCGGGGATTAACCCAGGGTGTGGGGAAATTTTAATGCCAATACAATAATAATAAATTTCCAAAGCAAACGCAACTTCCTCACCAAAAAATTTTCATCCACTAACTTTTTCCCTCATTTCCTCAAGCTTCTTTCTCAAAATTTCATTCACAATTTTCGGATTTGCTTTGCCTTTTGTCAATTTCATCACTTCACCAACAAAATAACCAAATAATTTATCTTTCCCAGCGAAATATCTCTCAACATTTTCTTTGTTATCTTCAAGAACTTTCAGCACAGCCTCCTCAATAAATTTCTCATCGCTTATCTGGGCAAGTCCCTTTCTCTCTATGAGCGACTCTGGATCCTCACCGGTTTCAGATATTTCTTCAAGAATTTTCTTTGCCGTAGTTTGATTGATTTTGCCCTCATTTACAAGGTTAATTAATCTTGCGAGAAACTCTGGTTTAACTTTAAAATCGCTTATCTCAATTTGTTTGTCATTTAAGATTCTCAAAACCTCAACCATTATCCAGTTACTTGCGGATTTGTAATCGTCGGTGAATTTCACGCATTGCTCGTAATATTCAGCAAGCGCTTTTGAAGAGGTTAAAACCTCGGCGTCATACTTTGGCAAGCCGTATTGTTTTATGAATCTATCTCTTTTTTCCTCGGGGAGCTCGGGTAGCGATTTTTTAATTTCTTCTATCCATTCTTCAGATACAACCACTGGGACAAGGTCTGGTTCTGGAAAATATCTGTAATCATGTGCTTCTTCTTTTGAACGCATAGGTCTTACGATACCAGCTACGGCATCCCACAACAATGTTTCCTGGACAATTGTCCCACCATTTTCAAGAATTTGAATCTGACGGTTTATCTCATATTCAAGCGCTTTTTCAACATTTTTAATTGAGTTCATATTTTTAACCTCTGTTTTCGTCCCAAGCCTTGTTTCACCTTTTAATCTGACTGATACATTTGCATCACATCTTAATGAGCCTTCTTCCATATTACCATCGCAGATATCAAGATACTGAACGAGCTGTCTTATTTTTGTTAAGTAAAGTGCAGCTTCCTGTGGGGTTCTTATATCTGGTTCTGTCACTATCTCAAGAAGTGGGACACCACACCTGTTTATATCAATTAGCGTATCAATATCCTGATCGTGAATTGATTTGCCTGCATCTTCTTCCATGTGAATTCTTCTTAATCTAATTTTTTTCTTCTCGCCGTTTTTAAGTTCAATTTCAACATAGCCGTCATAGCAAATTGGTTCTTCATACTGAGATATTTGGTAACCTTTGGGAAGGTCTGGATAAAAATAATTTTTCCTTGCAAAAATTGAATAGGTTCTAATTTTACAATGTGTGGCGAGACCAAGCTTAATTGCAAATTCAACAACTTTTTTATTCAAGACAGGCAAAGTACCCGGCATTCCAAGGCAAACAGGGCAGACATTTGAATTTGGAGGAAGTCCAAACTTTGTTGAACAACCGCAAAAGGCTTTTGAATTTGTTAACAGCTGGGCATGAACCTCAAGACCAATAACTGCTTCATATTTATCGCCAAACATAGGAATTAAGATTGGTTTCTTTTTTTAGAAGTTAAAAAATTTGGCGGAATAAAACAAGATGTGCTCAGGTTTCGCTACCTATGTCTGAAATCCAATTCATCATCAAAACAGTTGTAGAAATTAAGATTCCAGGGAAAATCGGCAACCACCAGGTTGAAATTAAACTCTTTTCAGCTTCGCTTATCATATTACCCCAGGTTGGAGTCGGCGGTTGAATTCCAAAACCAAGAAAACTTAAAATTGATTCAGTTAATATAATATCAGCGGTTATAAGCGGAATGCTTATCAATGCAGGTAAAATTGCATTTGGAAGTATGTGTTTTATTGCTATCCTCAATCTTGGCAAACCAATTGATTCAACCGCAAGAACGAATTCCATTTCTTTTAACCTCAAAAACTCTGCTCTTACAAGTCGTGCAATTCCCATCCAATTAAGGAGCGAAAGTATTATTATAAGCGAAAAAATTGTCTGATTTCCCATAAAAGCAATGAGAACGAGAACAAGGAATAGCTTTGGAAAGGCAAGAAAAACATCCGTTGCTCTCATTAAAATTTTATCAATTATACCCCTAAAATATCCAGCTACAGACCCGACTGAAACACCAATTAAAAAAGCGAGAAATGATGAGAGAATCCCAATTATGAGTGAGAATTTGCCCCCGTAAATTGTCCTGCTGAAAACATCCCGTCCGAGGTTATCGGTGCCAAAGATAAAGAAAAGCGTTCGGATGCTTTTTAATCTTTCAAGTTTGATTTTCCCAGAAAGAAATTTTTGCTCATAGTAAATGAATCCGTCGTAAATCCTGTAGTCAAGCACAATAATTTTACTTCCGTCATCAAGTCTCAGTTCATAAGCTTTTGAAAATGGTGGAAGGGCGGAAAGATTTTCCCTATCAAGCGAAATGATTGGGTCAAATGGAACTATCACATCAGCGAAGCTTAGGTATAGAGTAATTGAAATAGCAATTAAAAATATCTTCTTTCGTTTTTTCATTTTAACCTTATCCTTGGGTCAAAAATTGAGTAGAGAATATCCGAGATTAAATTTCCAATAATCACAATAAATGAAACGAAAAGTGTTATCCCCACCGTTAGCGGATAATCTCGCTGAAAAATTGAATCAACGGTCAATTTACCAATCCCTGGAATTGAAAAAATTTCTTCCACTACAATTGAACCCGCAAAGAAAAGTGGAAGATAAAGCCCAAATAGAGTTATTACCGGTAAAAGTGCGTTTGGTAAAATGTGTTTGTAAAAAATTGTTTTTTGATCAAGCCCCTTTGCTTTTGCGGTTTTGATATATGTTTGCGATAAAACCCTTAACATCATATTTCTTGTAAACCTTGCGATCGCTGCCATTGGTGCAGTCCCAAGAGTAAATGCAGGTAAAAATATATGAATAGCAGTATCATAAATCTTCCCAACGAAACTCATCTCGCTAAAGTTGAAAGAGTGAAGCCCCGATGGTGGAAATACTCTAAATGTATAGCTGAACAAAAGAATTAAAATTATCCCAAGCCAAAAGGAAGGAATTGAGTATAAAACAAGAAATAATGAATACATGATGCGGTCAAGCAATTTGCCCTGCGCTTTGGCAGATTGAATTCCTACGAAAATTCCAACACTGAAACTATAAATTAATGCTGGGATTCCGACAATAAGCGTTGAAGTTAAAGCCTCGCCAATGCAGTTTATAACAGGTTTGCGGTAGATAAATGAAAAACCAAAATTGCCAGTGATGATTTCTTTAAGCCAATTCAAAAATTGGATTAAAACAGGTTTATCAAGCCCATACGCTGATTTTATTTTTTGAATTGCTTCTTCAGATAGCCTGGGGTTGAGATAGACATCTGAGAAAGATGCGGACGGTAAGATTCTCAGCAGGAAAAAAACAACCGTTGCAATCCCAAATGATAGGAAAATGGAATTTACAAATCGCTTTAAAATAAAACTCATTTTTTCAATGCTATTTTAATTCCCACTCATGCAGGTTATAAAGAAAACTTATGCTATTCATTCGCACTGTCTCTGGCTTTATTCGCTTGCTTATACCATTTATCCGTACGGGTTCATAGAGGAAAGTATAAGGTTGATCTTCATAAATTATTTCTTGAACCTTATCCCATATAACTTTTGCATTTGAAAGATTATTTAGAACAGCAGCTGAATCGTTTAACTTGTCAAACTGTGGGTTGGAATATGAGACGATGTTGTGCCCAGATTTTATCGCCTCTGTATGAAATACAGTTGCAAGGTCTGGTTTTGTTGCCACTCTCCAACCGGATAAAACAGCATCAAAATTTTTGTTAAGTATGTGGCGCATAAATGTGTTGAATTCAAAAATTTGAATTTCCATCTTTATTCCAAGCTTTAATAAATCATTTTGAATTGCTGTCGCAACTTCTTTTCTCGTTTGATTTTCTGCGTTCGTTATGAGAGTGAATTTGAAGTCAACCTTTCTATTATCTATGATTTTATCAAGTATCCCATCGCCGTTTGAATCTTTCCATCCAGCTTCAGCTAAAAGTTTTTTTGCCTTTTCAGGGTTATATGGATATGGCTTTAATTTTTCATTGTGAGCCCAAAAAATTGATGGAAATGGGGAGGTTGAACGAACCGCATTTCCTTTAAGTATAACTTTAATTATCTCATCAACATTGATCCCATAAGATAACGCTTGGCGAACCCTTTTATCCGCAAAGATTGGGTTTTTCTGATTCCAACCGATGTATTCATAAGCAAGAAATGGATACTTTATAAATTTAATATCTGGATTGTTTTCATATTTTTCTGCAACTGCTGGTGGAATTGAAGGCAAAACATCAATTTCGCCATTTAAAAATTGAAGAAGCAAATTTGATTCATTTGGCACAATCTTAATAAAAATTCTTCCAATTTTAGGGTAAGCTTTGTCAAAATATCTTTCATTTTTAACAAGTTCAATCAATTGCCCCCTTTCCCAACGAGCAACTTTGTATGGTCCATTTGTCACTGGATTCTCATCAAAAAAACCATTCCTTCTCCATTCAGAAAAAGGAATTTTCTCATAAACATGCTTTGGAACTATCCAAATATCGTTTATGTCGGTCAATTGATATGGGTAAACATAGCGATATTTAACTGTCAAAATTGTTTCATTTATCGCTTTAACAGATTCAATGTTTCTGACTATATCTTCTGCGTTCAACCATGCAACCTCTGGAGATGTTGCTGCCTTAAAGCTGAACTCAACATCATAGGCAGTTGTTTTAACCCCGTCTGTCCAATAAACATCGTTGCGAAGATAAAATGTTATTTGTGTTGAATCCTTTGACCATTCCCATCGCTTTGCTAAAAGTGGGGTAAATGTTCGGTAATCTTCTTGCTCAATTGCAAGCCGAAGGTAGAGCCTATCAAGCAAATCCTGTGAAAAAAGCGAAGTACTTAAATACGGGTTAAAGGAATCAATATCAATTGTGCTTCCTATGACAATATAATTTTTTGTTGTTTCTTTTCTGCAGCTTGAGTGCATTAACAGGAGAATCAGAGAAAGAAAGAACAAAAAGAGATGATTAATCCGCATTTAATCTCTTTTTTTATTTATTCAAAATCGTGCTCAAAGTATTTCGTTATTCTTTCAATGGGTAAATCGTCGGCTTTTAAAATAGACGCTTTTTGCTTAATGAGGGTTTCAAGGTTTTTGTTGAATTCCTTTGCGGAGTCATATCCATAATGTTTTAAAAGATGATTAAGCGCTATAACTTCTGCGATCACGGTGATATTTTTCCCTGGGAAAATGGGAAGTTTAACAAGTGGAATTTCAACGCCAAGTATGGAGATGTGTTCTTCATCAAGCCCAGTGCGTGTGTACTCTTCCTTTGGATCCCAGTCAAGTAGCTCAACAACGACCTCAACTCTTTTCTGATATCGTATTGCTCTTATCCCAAACATATTTTTTATGTCAATTATTCCAAGACCTCTTATTTCCATGAAATGCTTTGTTACAGTATTACATGTCCCAATCAAAATGTTTTCACCCTTTTTAGTTATAAGCACAACATCATCCGCAACAAGGCGATGTCCTCTTTCTACAAGGTCAAGTGCAATTTCACTTTTTCCAATTCCAGAGCGACCAACAAAAAGTAACCCTATACCATAGACATCAACAAGGTCACCATGAACTACAGTTTGAGGTGCAAACTGGTCATCAAGAAAATCGCTGATGAAATAAACCAGTTTTGTTGTTTCAAGTGGTGTCTGAAAAACTGCAACTTCTCTTTCCGTGAAAAGATCAATTAAATTATCTGGCAAAACATTATCATTGGTTATGACAATACAAGGGATATCAAATTGAAGTATGGTCTTGATTGACTTTATCCTATCCTCGTGTGATAAACTTTGAAGATATTTTATCTCGGTATTTCCGAAAACCTGAATTCTATTGTATGTGAAAAGTTCAACATATCCAGCAAGCGCAAGCCCTGGTCTATGTATATTTTTATCAGTGATTTTCCTGTCAAAACCGACTTCACCGTTAAGTGATTTAAGTTTGAAAAGTTCCCTGCCAGATTCGTAAAAGAAACCAACGGTTATATGAGTCTTTCGTATTTCTTTAAATTCTTTATTGAACATTTTTATCTGTGGGATTTAATCTTATCTTTAAATTTCACAAGTTGCCTCTCAACTTTTGTAAGGGATTTGTCAAACGCTTTGAATATATCCTGATCCGTTGCTTTTGCGGTGAGTTTGTGTTCATAAACCTTTACGAGAATTTCCGCCTCCTTTAAATGATTATGCTTTGTATCTTGCCGAAGTATAACCTCTGTGTCAATGATTCCGTTGAAAAATTTATCAAGCCGTGTGATTTCCTTTTGAATGTAGTTCTTAAGTTGTTCACTCATTTCAACATGGTGCCCTGTGATTTTGAGTGCCATTGTCTCTCTCACTTAATTTTTTGTTTTCAATGTAAATATAACAATTAACTTTTGATTTGTCAATTTCTCCATTGAATCTTTTCAATATCTTTACCATTTGATCTGAAAACTCCTGCGCCTTCTTCATCTGTTCTGTGAATTTGAGCGCCGATCAAGTTGTATCTTCTCAAAACTATATCAGATGGATGATTATATTTGTTATATTTTCCAACGGAGATAACAGCCCACTTTGGTTTGACCTTTGAAACAAATGCGGGTGAACTACTCGTTTCACTTCCATGATGTCCAACTTTTATCCAATCGCTTTTTAAAAATGTATCATAGATTTTTATCATTGAGTCCTCCGCTTCTTTTTCGGCATCGCCAGTTAAAAGAAACGAGTTATCCCCATACTGAATTTTTATCACGACGGATGAATTATTTGCATCATGACCAGAACCATAGTTATCTTCTTTATCATTGCTTTTTATAAACTCATCAGTTGGATGGAGAACATAAATCCTTGCATGTTCGGTTAATGTGATTTTATTTCCAGCCCTTGCGGTTATGTGCGTGATGCCTTTGCTTTGAATCAATTCAAGATATCTTTTGTAAATTGATGAATTGTAATTTAAACCGTTATCAATTACCGTTCCAACTTCAAACTTCTCAAGTATATACGGAATTCCACCAATGTGATCGTTATGCGGATGGGTCACAAGAATTGCGTCAATCTTTTTAATTCCCTTTTTCCTCAAAAACGGCTCAATTATCCTTTGTCCAGGATCAAAGTTAAATGTTTTATTACCTCCATCTATCAACAAATTTTTCCCATCGGGGAATTGCACGAAGATTGCATCACCTTGACCAACATCAAGGACCGTGATTTCAAGGTTTGAATCTTCAGCGTTAAGTTTATTGGATAATATTGAAATTACACCATTGGGAGCAATGTAAATATAAAGGTTTAAAAGAATTAGAACAGCGAATGTAATTCTTTTCATCGGGCTTTGAAATTTTATTTTTGAAAAAACCATTAATGAAAATAGAATCAGAACGATATAAAACGAAATTTCCTTGCTTACCTCAATATAAGCAAATGGTAAATGAGCAAAAAATTTTGCCAAGGTGATGGTTAAGTTTAAAGTTAGCCATAGGCTATTTGCCATCATTTGAGCGATGAACCCTGATACAGGATAAAGTAAAAGCGTTGCAAAGCCAAGCGGGACAGCAAGACTGACAAGCGGAACGATAAAAACATTTGCAAGTATTGAGATAATTGAAATTTTACTGAAGTAAGCAACGACAAACGGGAGCGTTAAAATTTGTGCGCTAATTGAAGCAATAAATAAAGAGGCTATAGGTGAAATGAACCATTTAGTGGCAAATGGGAAATTTTTTGAAAAGAAATTGAAAATTTTCGGGTAAAAATAAGAAATTGAAGCAACCGCAGAGAAAGAAAGTTGAAATCCAGGATGTAGAATTTGTTTTGAATCAAAAAATAAAATTACAATGGCTGAAAACCCAAGCAGGTTAAAGATATCAATTCTTCTTTCAATTGCCATTCCTATCAAGACAATTGAAGCCATTATGCTGGCTCTTACAACCGATGGAGGAAGACCGACAACGAAAGCATAAAAAATTAGCCCTAATATCGTCAACAAAACTCTAAACACAAAACTAACCCTTAAAAAACTTGTCAATACGAAAAACATTGAGGTTATTATCCCAACATGTAAACCTGAAACAGCGAGAATATGATAAGTTCCCGTGTTAATAAAGTATTGCTGGACATCTTTTGAAATTTCCCCTCTATATCCAAGGATGAGACCTTTAATGAAAGACGCTTCACTTTGTGGTAGGAGTTCATCAAAGATTTTTAAGCCAGCGATTTTAATCTCGTAAGTTAATTTTTTCAGGATTTCAATCGGGTTTAAGGTTTTCGCTTCAAATTTTTTGATAACCTTGATATGGCTCAAGATATAAGAAAGAAAAACTGCATCAATATCGTGTATTTTTAAATACCTTGCAAAGTCAAATTCCTCGGGATTTCTTGATCTTATGGGCTCCTTCAAAACCCCGATGATTTGAATTTCATCGCCATAGCTAAATTTCGGCAAACTGTCAAATTTTGATTTTCCTTTTCTTATTGATACAAATACATCGCCTGAAACATTTATCTCTTCCCCATGTTTAAAAATTTTGTTTGCAGAGATGACGAAGTTTGTCCTATCGTTTTTAATTTCAGGTGGGGAAATAATTTTGCCTTGGACTTTTACAATCGCTGTATCATTTGCAAAATTAACAATTGAGTTCTGGGGTTGAAACTTGTTATCGGAGAGATATTTTAAAGCACCAACGGTGAGGATGAGCAGGTAAATTGAGAAATGTTTTAGTAAACTGATTTTTGAAAATGTGAATGTAATGTAAAAGAGGAGTAAAATTAAAGATAAGAGGAGTAGCGTTTTAAGTTCAATCCCAATAAAATGTTCAAGTAAAATTCCGAGGACAAGGGCAAGCGAAAATTTCAGCGCTGGTTTATTTCTCACACAGTTATTGAAATTCCTATATTGAAAATTTTGTCTGCTGGTTTTGCGGGTATAAGTTTACCAGTTGGTTTTCCGTTGTCTCCAATCTCAGGTATCAATCTCGGCTTATTGTCGTAATTTAAATTAAAGTTAAAATTTACCGCAAAGCGAGTTGTCACCTTTAGGTTTAAATATGTTTGAGAATTTATGCGGTAATTTTTCAGCTCCTGGAAGTCAATAAAACAGTTTGCGTTATTCCCAAACTTGACATTTTTGTTGATTATAATTTCAAATTCTGGTTTAAAAAGGGCGAAAAAAATTTCATCATCTGCGCTTCCTTTTACGATGAGGTTATCTTTTGAATAATCAATGCCAAGTCCAAAACTTAATTTTAGAGTGTCAATATTGTGGAAAAAATTATAACCTGCGCCAAGTTGTGCATTTCTTCTTGACCAATAACCACGGAACTTGTTCCCGGATAGACCGCTTGAGATGAAAAGGTAACTTTTTCTTCTATCAGATGTGAACCAGTCAAGTCGTGTTGATATAGCCCAGTTGTTTGTCGTTTCAATTCTTGGACCATTTCCATAGCGTGATGTTCCATAGGCGAGGTTAAACTTTGTGTAGTAAATAAATCTTTCAAAAGGTTTTTGGATGTTTGAATCAAATGTTAAAATTCTTGTGTCTGAGTTCCCAGCTGTGAGTGTGAAGCCGAGAGTTGTTTGAATTTGAAGAGGACGAGGTTTTGTTTTTATGATTTGATCAGGCTCGTCCATTGAAAAAGCTAATGTTGAAAAGAAAAATATAAATATGAAAGCCTTTTTATGCATTTTCCCATAATCTTAATTTTGATTTAAAATTTCCTCAAGTTCCTTCCTATCTATCACCTCTTTTTCAAGTAAGCGATTTGCAAGTTTATCAAGTTTATCTCTATGCGTTGTCAAAACTTCAAGAGCTTTTTTGTAACTTTGGTCAATTATTCTTTTGACTTCTTCATCAATAAGTTTTGCTGTTTCTTCGCTATAGGGTTTTGAGAACGGGCTTTTGCTCAAGAAGTCCGTTTCTTCAATTTCAGCAAGTGAAACATGTCCAATTTTTTCACTCATTCCGTAGGTTGTCACCATAAGCCGTGCGAGTTCAGTTGCTTTTTTAAGGTCATCGTGAGCTCCTGTTGAAATTTGCCCAAAGACGATCTCCTCAGCAGCTCTACCACCTAAGATTCCCACAATTTTCCCAAGCAGTTCTTCCTTTGTCAAAAGGTATCTTTCCTCAGTTGGAGTTCTGAGGGTGTATCCAAGCGCACCGATGCTTCTTGGGACAATTGAAACTTTCTGGACAACATCAGCTCCTGGAATATAATATCCAACGATTGCATGTCCTGATTCGTGATATGCAACTATTTTTTTCTCTTTTTCACTTATAACTTTGCTTCTTTTTTCAAGACCTGCAATTACTCTTTCAATCGCTTCTTGAAAGTCGGACATTTCAATTTTATCTTTACCTTTCCTTGCAGCAAGAAGCGCAGCTTCATTACAAACATTTGCAATTTCAGCGCCAGCAAATCCTGGGGTTTGTGCAGCGAGTGTTTCAAAATCAACATTTTCGGCTATTTTTAGATTTCGTGTGTGAACTTTGAAAATTTCAATTCTTCCTTTTAAGTCGGGTCTGCTTAAAATTATTTGTCTGTCAAATCTTCCGGGTCTTAAAAGAGCAGGGTCAAGGACATCTGGTCTATTTGTCGCTGCCATTATTATTACTCCAATACTTGAATCAAAACCATCCATTTCAACGAGCAACTGGTTAAGCGTATTTTCTCTTTCATCTACTCCACCGTAAACTACGCCTCTTGCTCTTGCTTTTCCGATCGCATCAATTTCATCAATAAAAATTATACATGGTGCTTTTTCTTTCGCCTGGGCGAAGAGGTCGCGAACCCTCGCAGCGCCAACGCCAACAAACATTTCAACAAAGTCGGAACCACTCAAATAAAAAAATGGAACCCCAGCTTCACCAGCTATTGCCCTTGCAAGGAGTGTTTTCCCAGTCCCAGGTGGACCAACAAGGAGAACACCTTTTGGGATTTTTGCCCCAAGACGCTGATATTTTTTGGGATTTTTCAGAAAGTCAACTATCTCTTTTACTTCCTCAATTACTTCGTCAAGCCCAGCGACATCAGCAAATGTGACTTTGTTCTTTTCGTCTGCTGCATAAATTTTTGCCTTGCTTTTTCCAAATGTCATAACATTTTGCGTTGGCGAAAATCTACGAATTAATACAGCCCATAGGAAAATAAAAAATGCAATCGGCAGAATCCAATTAAGAAGAAATTCCTTTCCCCAGTTGCTCTCAATTACGCCTCGGTAATCAACCCCGCTTTCCTGCAGTTCTTTTATTAAATTTTCATCGGGTAGTTTTACAACTTCAACTACTTTTGGAACTTTCTGTGATTCGGCGACCTCCTTTTTTAATGTCACAATGATTTTTTCATTCCCTATTTGAACCGATTCAATCTCGTTTTTTGAAAGACGCTCTTTGAATTCCTTATACGAAATCTCTTTTAAAGGTGGATGAAAGATGAAGTATTGAAGAAGTATCAAAATTATGATGGCAATGATGTAATATGCTATTGAGAACTGTGTTTGTTTCTTCATCTCTTCTCACCCGTTAATTTCTTTAATTGGTAAATTCTTATTTTGCTTATGACATAAAGTATCAAGACGATTGAAAATATCAAACCCCATCCATAAAATTGATATCTTTTTATGTCGCCGATGAATTTCTCTGCAGCCTGTCCAAAGTAAAATCCTGCATATCCGAAGCTTATAGCCCACACGAACGCAGCAATAATGTTTAAAATTGTAAATTTTAAGGCATTTATTCCACTTAAACTGACGATCATGACAAGTGGTGTTCTTATGCCGTAGAGATATCTTGCCAAAAGAACGACAGCTGAACCATATTTTTCAGCGTAAAATTTTGCTATCGTATAGTATTTGTCAAATTTTTTTAATTTTTTCAAGAGAAAGTTGTTATTTCTTCGCATCAGATAAAAAATTATCTGGTCTGCAAGGGTTGAACCGAGAAAAGCAGATAAAATTGAAGTGTGAAGATCAAGCATGCCTTGATGAGCCATAAACCCAGCAATTAACAAAATTGACTCGCCTTCAAAAAGTGTGATTAAGAAAATTAAAATATAACCATATTTCTGTAGGAGTTCTTCCATCTATGGGTGATTTAAATTATTTTTCCCGCTTTTTGATTTGCTCTTATCGCTCTTTTAAAGCTCTTCTAACCTCTTCCTCACTCATTCCAAGGTAATGACCTATTTCATGAAGTACAACTTCTCTTATTTTTTTCTTGAGTTCATTCTCGTTTTTGCAGAGCCTTTCAATGTTCGCTTTGAAAATAAAGATTCTATCAGGCATTGCCGGATACATTCCATAGTTTGTTCCTCGCCTTGATAAAGGTATTCCAGTGTAAAGTCCGAGGAGATTGTATTTATTTGATTTTGATTTTTTTAATTCGTCTTCATCTGGGTAATCTTGAACTATGAAGACAACATTGTCAAGTTTTTGTTTTATCAGCTCGGGTAAATTTTCAATTGTTTCTTTAACTATTTCTTCAAATTCCTCAATTGTCATAGTTTAAATTACCTTCACATATTACCTTTGCGCTTCCTTCAAGATAAACAAACTCTGAATTTTTTTCATTCCATCCAACCGTTAAAATTTCTCCACTTGTTGCTTTTACCTTGATTGGTGGTTTCATATTTTTAATTTCGGCGGATGCTATAGCGCATGCAACCGAACCTGTCCCGCAAGCAAGGGTTTCACCTTCAACACCCCGTTCGTATGTTCTCATTCTTATGGTGTTTTTGTTAAGCACTGTGACAAAATTTACATTTGTTCCATTTTCAAAATACGGATGGAAGCGAAGTTTTCGCCCGAGGTCGTTAAGATTAATTTTTTCAATGTTTTTTATTTTGTTTTCGTCCGTAAAAAGCACAAGATGGGGTGCCCCTGTATCAACGAAATGTGCCTTAAAAAGTTTTTTCCCAAGTTTGAGTCCAAGGTTAAATTTCTTCATTTTCGGCATAGGTAGATAAAGCCTCACATTTTCATCGTTTAGTATCTCGGCTTTGTAGAATTTCCCATTTGCTTCAAAAGTTATCTTACCTTTCGTTATCCCAAGTATATAGGCGAGTTTTGCGACGCATCTTCCACCATTTCCACACATTCCTCCGAAACTTCCATCGGAATTGAAATAGACCATTTTAAAATCTGTCGTTTTGCTCTTTTCAATTAAAATTATTCCATCTGCGCCTACTCCGAAATGTCTATCGCAGACCCATTTAGCAAGTTTAACGGGGTCTTTTATCTTTCCATTGCGATTGTCAAATAGAATGAAATCATTTCCAGCTCCGGTCATTTTGTAGAATTTAAGTTTCACGGGAAGTTGAATGTTTATTTTCCGATACAGGTAAAATTTAAGTAAAATTGCAAAATTTTCGCAATTTTGAACTTTATTAAAAAAAGAGTTATATTTTTTAAGCGAAATTCAGTGTTCTTTTTGGGCACGTGGCGGAACCTGGTAGACGCGCTGGACTTAGGATCCAGTGGGGAAACCCGTGGGGGTTCAAATCCCCCCGTGCCCACAAAAATTAAAAATAAAAAACCTAATAGGAGGAAAAGCTTAGGTGGAACTTAATATCAACAAATTGAGCCAAACTGAACAAGAAGCGGAAGTAAAACTAAATTGGGATGAGCTTGTACCTTATTTTGAAGAAGCTTATAAAAAATTTCGCGCAGAAGCAGAAATTAAAGGATTCAGAAAAGGTAAAGCTCCAATTGAATTGATAAAAAGACAATTCGGAGAACAAATTGAATATGACGCACTTGATGATATTGTGAATGATATTTACAAGAATCTCGTTAAAGATAAAAAGATTGATCCCATTGGGACACCTGAACTTGTTGATGTTGATTATAAACGTGGGGAATCGTTAATCTTCAAAATAAAATATGAAGTGATGCCCGAGATTCAACTTGCAAACTATGAAAATTTGCAAATTGAAAAGATAATTCACGCAGTTGATGATAAAGAGGTTGAGGATGAGATCAAACGCTTATTGATTGCAAATGCAACTTATGAAGAAGCTGATGAGGTTAAGGATAAGCTTTATAGGGTTACTGTTGATCTTCAAGGGGTTGATCAAAACAACTTGCCCGTGCTTGGTAGAAGAAGCGAAGATGTTGTGATTGATCTTGAGGATGAATCTGTTGTTGAGGGTTTGAGGGAGCGACTTTTAAAAGCTAAAAAAGGTGATGAATTTATAATTGAGCTCATGGTTGATAATAAACCCGAAAAGGTGAGGGTAAGCGTCAAGAAAATAGAAAAGAAGATTTTACCCGAATTAAATGATGAATTTGCGTCAAAGGTCACGGGCGGAAAAGTAAACACTGTTGATGAGTTAAGAAGTTATCTTAAAGCAGAGCTTCAAAAATGGTGGAATGAATATAGTGAGTTGAAGTTTTACGATGCGATAATTTCTGAACTTGTTAGAATGAATGATTTCACTGTCCCAGAAAGTTTGATTGAGGATTTCATTCAAAGCATGCTTGATGAAGAAAAAAGTAAATATCCAGATGGGAAATTGCCAGAGAATTTTGATGAGCAATTTTTCAGACAAAAGAAGAGAGCAGATGCAGTTTTTAACGCGAAGTGGTATATCATAAAGAACAGAATTGCACAAGTTGAGGGGATTGAGCTAACAGATGAGGATTTTGAAAAACTTGCGGAAGAGGATTCCGCTGAAATCGGGATTGAAAAGGAAAAATTGATGTCGTTTTATAGAAGTTCAGAACATATAAAAGAAAAGATATTGAACCGAAAAGTTTTGCAATTTTTGAAAGATAAAGTTAAAGTTGTAGAAAAGTTTGTCTGAAGTTCTGGAATAAAAACAAAATCTGAAAACATTAAACCTATGAGTAAAATGATCTATGACCAGCTGGTTCCTATAGTTGTTGAGCAGACAAGCAGAGGAGAAAGAGCCTATGATATTTTTTCACGACTTTTAAAGGAAAGAATTGTTTTCATAGGAACACCTATTGATGATACTGTTGCAAGTTTAGTGATAGCGCAATTGCTCTTTCTTGAATCAGAGGACCCGGACAAAGACATCTATCTTTACATAAATAGCCCTGGAGGTATAATTTCAGCTGGGCTTGCAATTTATGATACGATGCAATACATAAAACCTGATGTTGCTACAATTTGCATTGGTATGGCAGCAAGTATGGCAGCTGTTATACTGGCGGGTGGTGCAAAGGGGAAGCGGACGGCACTTCCAAATTCAAGAATTATGATTCATCAGCCCTGGGGTGGAGTTCAAGGAACAGCTGCAGATATAAGGATTCAAGCGGAAGAAATTCTCAGGATGAAAAGGAAAATAAATGAAATACTCGCAAAACATACTGGAAAACCAATTGAGCAAATTGAAAAGGACACAGATCGTGATTATTACATGTCCGCCGAAGAAGCAAAAGAATATGGGATAATTGATCAAATTCTTGTGAAAAGGGAAATTCCGTCAACAAAAAGAGGTAGGTGATGTCAGAAAAATTAGATGTGAGGATGAAACCAATTTGCTCATTTTGTGGAAGGAGCATTGATGAGGTTGGAAATATGATTGCTGGTCCAGATGTTTATATTTGTGATATTTGTGTGAGTGAATCGGTTGATATTTTGAGAAATAACATGGCTGCTTATTCGTCGCACAGAAGGCATGGCAAAGTTCCGCTTACCCCCGCCGCTATCAAAAAAGCGCTTGATGAATATGTTGTTGGACAGGAGAGAGCAAAGAAAATTTTATCAGTAGCTGTTTATAATCATTACAAAAGAATTGAGAATAACCTTGAGTCAAACAATCACATAAAAAATCTGACGGATAATGTTGAGATAGAAAAGAGCAATATTCTTTTGATTGGTCCAACTGGCACTGGGAAAACCCTTCTTGCCCAAACGCTTGCAAAAATTCTTGATGTTCCATTTGCCATCGCTGATGCGACGACCCTTACGGAAGCCGGTTATGTTGGGGATGATGTTGAAACAATTCTTCTTTATCTTTTGCAAAATGCGGATTATGATGTTTCAAGAGCAGAACGGGGAATAGTTTATATTGATGAGATAGATAAAATAGCAAGAAAGACAAGCAGCCCATCAATCACACGAGATGTTTCGGGTGAAGGTGTTCAGCAAGCACTTTTGAAAATCCTTGAAGGAACAATTGCAGGAGTTCCACCTAAGGGAGGGAGGAAACATCCGGAGCAGAGTCTGATTTATATAAATACTAAAAACATACTTTTCATCTGTGGTGGTGCTTTTGAAGGACTTGAAAAGATTATCGCAAAGAGAATAAACAGGAATTCAATTGGTTTTACAGCTGAAATCCGTGGGAACAAAGATGAAATTATTGATGAACTTTTGCCATTGGTTGAGCCAGAAGACCTTTTGAAATTTGGTTTTATTCCAGAGTTTATAGGGCGTCTTCCCATTATAGCAACACTTCATTCGCTGTCAAAAGATGCTCTTGTGAAGATCCTGACGGAGCCGAAAAATGCAATCGTAAGGCAGTATAAAAAGTTATTTGAATTTGATGGTGTTGAACTTGAATTTGAACCTGAAGCACTTGAGGCAGTTGCAGAACTTGCCTTAAAACGTGGAACGGGCGCAAGAGGATTAAGAGCAATAATTGAAGAGATCATGCTTGATATAATGTTTGAATTACCATCGTTACTTAAGGATCAACCAATCTCAAAGTGTATAATTACAAAAGAAACGATTTATGAAAGAGCCGAACCAATTTTCATTTATCGTGAACAAAAACTTTCTGCGTAATTATAAATCGCAAAAAGCACTTGTTTATACCTTGACAGAGTTTAAAGTTTCTTAATCCCGACCAAAAGTCGGGATTTTTTATTTAAAAATAAAAGCATGGTGGAAAAATGATGTCAAACTCAGTTACACTTGAAGAAAAAGTTAAACCCCTTCACATCAAGCACATAATGGAGCAAATTGGGCTAACTGATGACGATTTTGAGTATTATGGCAAATTTACTGGTAAGATTCGGCTTGAGGTGATGGAGAAAATGAAGGACAAACCTGATGGCAAGTTAATAATTGTCACTGCCATAACCCCAACCCCTTCCGGCGAGGGAAAGACTCTAACATCAATTGGATTGAGTCAAGCACTTAACAAAATTGGGAAAAAATCAATTGTTACTTTACGCGAACCCTCACTCGGTCCTGTCTTTGGAATTAAAGGTGGGGCAACAGGTGGTGGGAAATCGCAGGTGATACCATCTGAACTTATTAACCTTCACTTCAATGGCGACATACATGCGGTCGCCTCCGCACATAATTTGCTTGCAGCTTTGATTGATGCGCACATTCATCACGGAAATGAACTTAGGATTGATGTTAATAACATCACTTGGGAAAGGACAATTGATATGAACGATAGAGCATTGCGCCATATTGTGATTGGGCTTGGTGGGAAAGCAAACGGTGTTCCAAGGGAATCTGGCTTTGTTATAACAGCTGCATCTGAAACAATGGCTATTTTATGTATGGCTGGATCAAGGGCGGATTTAAAAAGAAGATTGTGTGAAATTGTCATTGGATATAATCTTGATGGTGAACCTGTAAAAGCAAGGGATTTGAAAGCCTGTGGTGCTATGATGGTTTTGCTAAATGAGGCAATTATGCCAAATCTGGTTCAAACAACAGAACATACGCCTGCGATAATTCACGGCGGACCGTTTGCGAATATAGCACATGGAACAAATAGCGTCATAGCTGACAAAATTGCACTTAAACTTGCCGATTATGTCGTCGTTGAAACAGGTTTCGGTTCGGATCTTGGGGCGGAGAAATTTTTTGATATAGTGGCTCAAATCCATCGGCTTAAACCCGACGCTGCTGTTATAGTTGTCTCCGCAAAAGCAATAAGATACCACGGTGGGATAAAATCCCAAGATGATTTCAGTGTGGAGAAATTCAAAAAAGGGCTTGAGAATCTTGAATTTCATGTGAAAAATGTCCGAAAGTTTGGTGTCCCAGTCGTAGTTTCTATAAATAAATTTGCTACTGATTCTGAAATTGAGATTGAACTTATAAAAGAAAAATGTGCTGAAATTGGAGTTGAATGCTCTGTTACAGAATTTTTTAACAGGGGCGGGGAAGGTGGAATTGAACTTGCAGAAAAAATTGTAAAGATAACTGAAACAGTCCCATCCGATTTTAAACCACTTTATAGGTTATCTGTCCCATTAATAGAAAAGATAAAACTTATAGCAACTGAGGTTTACGGCGCTGATGATGTTTATATTGAGAGAAAAGCGATGAAAAAATTTGAAAAATATATTGAACATGGATATGAGCATCTACCAGTTTGCATTGCGAAAACACCAAACTCAATAAGTGATAACCCCAAGCTTATCGGCGTTCCGAAGGGATGGACCTTAACGGTGACAGATGCTCGCTTGTTTGCTGGTGCTGGTTTTATTGTCGCAATCTGTGGTGATATAATGCTTATGCCAGGACTTTCTAAAAATCCAGCTGCTTTCAATATGGATGTTGATGAATATGGAAATATAATTGGGCTATTTTAAAACTAGAAATTAAAAGGGATTTAAAAATGCAAAGATACATTGATTTGAGAAGTGATACAGTTACAAAGCCCTCTCCCGAAATGAGAAAATTTATGATGGAAGCTGAAGTTGGAGACGATGTCTTTGGTGAAGATCCAACTGTTAATAAGCTTCAAGATATGGTTGCTGAAATCCTTGGTAAGGAATCTGCTCTTTTCGTCCCAAGCGGTGTTATGGGAAATCAAACTTCAATAAAAGCCCATACTGAGCCGGGGGATGAAGTAATTGTGGAAGCTGAATCGCACATAATGAATTACGAAACAGCTGCGCCGTCAATGCTTTCTGGAGTTCAACTTTATCCGATACAGGGGAAACATGGCGTTATAACGCTTGAGCAAATAAAAAAAGCCATTAGACCAAAAGCGTATTACATGCCGAGAACTCGGTTGATTTGTCTTGAAAATACACATAATCGTGCTGGCGGGACAATTTTCCCACTTGAGGAAATAAAGAGAATTCGCGAATTTGCTCTGGAAAATGGAATCAAAATGCATCTTGACGGCGCCAGATTATGGAATGCTTGTGTGGCAACTGGTATAAGTCCAAAGGAATATGCACAATATTTTGATTCTGTGCTTGTCTGTCTTTCTAAAGGGCTTGGCGCTCCAGTTGGCTCAGTCGTTGCAGGTGATAGAGAATTTATTGAGAAAGTAAGAAGGTATAGAAAAATTTTCGGTGGGGGAATGCGACAGGTTGGGATTCTTGCAGCAGCTGGAATTTATGCGATCAAACATAACATTGAAAGGCTGAAAGAAGACCATGAAAAAGCAAAATTTTTTGCAGAAGAAATAGCAAAATTGAAAGTTTTTGACATAGACCTTGAAACTGTTCAAACGAACATTGTAATAATTGGGGTTGAGAAAACAGGAAAAACACCAGATGAAATTTTGAAAATTTTGAAAGATAACGGGGTGCTTTTAAGCTCGGGAAGTTATATGAAAATTCGTGCGGTAACTCACCTTGATGTTTCAATGGAGGATGTGAAACAAGCAGTTGAAATTTTTTACAAATTGTTTGGCTGAACCTATTTTATCAGTACAATCTTTCTCATCAATTTAAGATTCTTTTCATCTTTTGAGGTTACTTCAACTTTTAGAATATAAACGCCGGAGGCAATTGCCCCCGGCGAAAATAAAAATTTATGTGAACCCTGAGTGAGTTTTTCATCCACTAAATTGTGAATTTTTTGCCCAAGTAAGTTATAAATTTCAATTTTAAGAAAAGAATCAATTGGAAGAAAGACGCTTATATTTGTAGTTGAATTAAACGGATTGGGATAAACATTTATCTCAAAATCCTTTGGGAAAATCTCGCTTTTTTGGTCTTTTATTGAAGTCACAACTGGCGTCAAGCGACGATTTAAAATTAACATCACTGCGTCACCAGTCATAAATCCAGGGGTCACAAGGTTTTCATTTGTTATCCTTAAAATTTTTTGTCTACCTTTTTTAAGATAGAAATCGCCAATTTTATACCATCCATCGTAAATGAACTGATTGTTTTGATCAATTGTAAATCTCCTTTGCACGCCTGAAGAATCATAAACATAATAAACTGCGTTTTTAGATGTTGAACGAACTACGAAAACATAAATTTCATAATAACCATCCTCTGGAACATTTGCATAATATTCAATCCATTGTGGAGTTGTTGATTGGGTCGCAAGATAATCGCTTCCCCAATGAACATAAGCTGATTGCTTTACCCATCCGCCAGAGTAAGAAACAAATGCAGTGTCATCATTATCAATTATAACTGCTGGAATTCTCCAGTTTTCAGGTCTGTCAGGGACGAGAGCTTTTGTATTTAGAAGTGTTTTCAATGAGTCAAGATCATCAGAAAGCGAGCCATAATACCAAATGACAAAACCTTTTAAATTCTGCTGTCTTACATATTTAATCATTTTTAAAAATTCAGATGTTGTTGGGTTTTGGCTGTCAATTCCAAAGAGAATTTTACTTTTATTATTTACTCTTCCAAAGATGTTCACACATTCGGCGATAAATTCGTTTGCCGTTCTTCTATAGTTCATTGGTTCAACATAATCAAGCCAGCCGTTGTTGATCCATGTCACCCAGTCTTGAAGTTTTTCTGATTTTGCCCAATCTGGACTGACCCCGACTGCATTTGTAAGTCTCATATCTGGTCTATAAAACTTCACAGAATCATAAACCATTTTTGCGAATTGATTCAACTTTTGAATTCGCCAATTTTTCCATTCAGGATTATTATAATCATAAGGTGGTAAAGCTCCGTTGTGTTCTTGTTTGTAAATTTCAATTGTTACACTATCATAACCACAATTTGGGTCTGGGTAGCGGATTCTGTCAAGTTCAAAACCATCAATATCGTATTTTTTCACCATTTCAAGGATAAGTTGAATTAAAAAGTTTTGGACCTGGGGATTTGCATGAGCCATCCAGTAAAAGTTTGAACTGATTTGATCTTCTGATGAGCCAGCATCTGTGCCATCATTTTTCTTCGCAAGCCAATCGGGGTGCACATCAAAGATTTTTCCTTTCCCGCTATTTCCTGGTAGATAGCCACCCCATCCGCCTATGAAGCCATATTCAAACCAAGCATAAACTTCAAGTCCAGCCCTGTGAGCTTCAGCAATCATCTCCTGAAGTAAATCTCTTTCACCAAGTTGTGGGTCTGTGTAAAGCCCGGTTTCTTTGTAAAATGTTTCGCTCTTAAATAAGGGATAACCCCTTGCCCAAACAAGGACATAAACGGCGTTGAAATTATTTCTTGCAATGCTATCCATATCCAGAGCAATTTCTGGCTTTGTCTTATATGCGTTCCCACTTCTTGGGACATACCACACACCTCTATGTTCATAAACTTGAGCAAGAAGATTGACGGAGAAAATTAAAATTAAAAGTAATGTTCTCTTCATTTTATCATTGATTTTTTATTTTAAAAGTTTGTAGAGATTTGTTCCGAAAATTCGTTGAATTTTCCTTGTTTCCCAGTTTTTCTTTCGCAGATTTGAAATTAAAAATTTGGCTTCATCTGGCGTCAAATTTACAAATACTTTTTCAAGTTTGATAGAGTCTGCAATAGATATGAATTTGCTTTGGTCAGTGAAAAAGTAAAAACTCATCGGGTCATCGCTAATTGAGTCAGGGTTAAAAATAATGTGAGTTTTTACAATTTTTAAATTCTCTTTTTTCTTAAGAATTGGAATTATATCAAGGTAGAAATCATTTACGATGTTGATAATGTTTTGAATGCTATCAGCGGGGGTTAGTTCATCAAAAGTGAGGAATTTCAAACCTGATTTTGAAAGAATCGGTAGTAATTGAGGCAGATTTTTAAAGGCGTCCGCTCTGACCGAGAAAATTATATTCAAAACATCAGGTGATGTTATGAAATCGGATTTACTTGAAACGACATTGAAATATCTATATTCCCTTGTGGCAAGCGAATCAACAAAATAAATAACCCTGATGATATCATCAAGATTTTTTGAGTTTATTTCAAGGATGATTGCTTCAACCCCATCGTTTTTAACTTTTTCCCGAAGGTTGTAAAGCCATTCTTTTGTGGTTGAATCAGCCCGTATTTGAATATAGAGGGATGTTTGAGCATTTGAGTAGATATAATCAATGAATCTGTTTTGTTTTTTTAGACTATGCGGGTAATTTGCGAGCCCGAGGATTACATCGTAGGCTACATTTCCAACTTCACCAAGAACAAATGGTTGGATTTTATCACTTGTGTCGTCTGTTCTGTGATATTCTGGATGTTGTCCAGCAGAGATAAAAAAGAACGCAGGTATACCACGCTCTTGAAATGGATAATGATCAGAGTTTGCGCCCGCACGAAATTTGCCAAGATTTTTTAGTTTATTTTCTGGAAAAAATCCTTTAATTATGCTCCACATTTCTGGGAAATTTTCAGTTCCGGCGATATTTATATTTCCGTTTCCGCGTCCCACCATGTCAAAGTTGAACATTGCAACGATGTTTTCTTCTGGGACTGGGAGATGTGAGGCGAAGTATTTTGAACCAAGCAATCCCTGTTCCTCTGCTGAAAATAAAACAAAAATTATTGAGCGTTTTGGTTTTTCATTATTTGCCATCATGCTTCTTGCAAGTTCCATCACAAGGCAGGTTCCAGAGGCATTATCGTCAGCCCCGGGGTAAATAAAACCTTCCGCATCTATTCCATTGTGATCCATATGGGCTCCGACAACTATGTATTCATTTTTTAAAATTTCGTCATTGCCGGGGATTAGCCCGACGACATTTCTCGTTTGACCATTCAGTTTTTCCACCTTGGTTTCAACTTCAAAAATTTTATCAATCTCAAAAGATTTTTCTTTGAAATTGACTTCGCTTTTCAATGCATCAAAGCTTATACCAGTATTGTAGAAGATATCATCAACAATCTTTCTCCCAATCCATAATGCTGGGAGTTCAGGTGTATAATATTCCTCTGGTATAGCGCCACCCCTTACTGGTTTATCTCCTTGAACATAGAAAACCGCCGATGCTCCTTTTTCAAATGCTTTTTTAATTTTGTATCCTCTTGAACCTTCAATTTCAAATTTACCTTCTTCATCTTCTGGAGTTCCAGCAAGCAGAAGGGCTATTTTGCCTTTGACATCAACACTTGCGTAATCATCCCGTCCCTTTTCTGGTGCGGAAATGCCATATCCAACGAAGACAACTTTTGCTTTAACCTTTCCACTTCCACTGTTTGTTAAAATTGTAAAATCATCGCCAAGTGAATATCTTGTTTTCCCCTTTCTCCCATTTAAGAGTGTTAGTTTTGTTACTTTGTCTTGAGTTGAAAGAATTTTAAAGTTTTGAAAATATGTTCCATCATCTCCAAATGGTTTAAGTCCGAATTCTTTAAATTTTTCTGCTATCCATTCACTCGCCCTTTCACCACCTATTGTTCCAGATTTACGCCCTTGAAATTCTTTAGAGGTCAAAATTTTGTTAAAGTTCCACGCTGAAATTGAATCAAATTTTGTTTGTCCGTTGGAGAAATTTAGAGCGAGGATCGGGATTAAAATAAATCTTACGATTTCTTTCATTTTTCGTTATTTGTTTTTTTTCAAAAGATAACAAAAAAATTTGACAGGTCAAGATGAATTTTGTGGAAATTTTTTTATATTTGAAAAAACTATCAAATGAGAGAGGAATTGATTTTTGCTAAAAACATAATACCATCGGTAGATCAAATCATAAATGAAACGTGGAGTAATTTGAATCTAAGCAAGGAATATGTGAGGAGAAATTTTGGTGAGGTCTTGATGAGATTTGATGAGGAAGCAACAAATGTTTTTAAAAAGTATGAGAGAGAAGCGATCAGAGAATTAGCTCTATCATGGATGGAAAGCCGAAAGGATGAAATCAAAAGAGAACTATATGAGATAATTGAAAAAGAAGATTTCGTAGAAAGATTAAGTCAAAAGTTTGTTGAATTTGCGGTTTTAGTTCAAGACTTTGAGAAGATTCTTGGAAACATGCGAAAAGCAAGGGGCGGAAAAACTTTTGAAAAGGTTCTTGTTAAACTCCTAAATTATATAGGAATTAAATGTGAAACACCTGCGGGAAAATTTAAAGAAAAACTAAAGAGAGTTGATATAGTTATACCTTCTTCTGCTGTAGCATTGAAAACACCAGATAAAGCAATTTTTTTAACTTGTAAAAGAACACTGCGTGAAAGATGGAAACAAGAAGTTCCACAGGCACGTCTGAACCAAAGAATTTACCTTATTACAAT